>JAACDD010000046.1 GCA_009937085.1 Bacteroidota bacterium | reverse complement strand
TAAAAGCAAAGTTATTATCTCCATCTTGAGCATCTTCAAATTTAGCATCAATTGTATATCCGTCAGCAATATATGATGGGTAGTTTACTCCTGAACCCCAATTGTCTTTTTCTGTAAAGAAACGGAAGTTGTTATCTGCGCCTGCATTATTGTTAAGATTCATAACTGAGCTATATATTCCATTTCCTTGACAAGGGAGGTTAATAGGAGTTGTCCAGCCCCATCCAGCGTCTGGAACACCAGCTCCTACAGCGTACAAGTTTGCGAAATCACACCCATCAGAACCCTCTTGAGAAAGCGTAATGGTTTTTGCAACCGCATTGATTTCAATGTGATAAGTAGCAGAGCTTCCTACAAAAGCAAAGTTTTTATCTCCGTCATCTTTCTCAGCAAAATTTGCGTCAATCGTGTAACCATCTGCAATAAATGAAGGGTAGTTTACACCAGAATCCCAGCTGTCTTTTTCTGTAAAGAAACGGAAGTTGTTACTGTCGCCAGCGATATTACGTAAGGCAATATATCCAGAATAAACGTTAGTTCCTGTACAAGGAATTTGTACAGGCGTTGTCCATCCCCAACCTGCATCAAAAGCACCAGCGCCTACTGCCCAGTACTGATCCATATCACAGTTAGCAGCATTGGTTGGTTGTTTTTCAATAACCGTTAAATTCATAGATACTGTTTCAGACACTTTTGTCATTCCATTAGAATTTGTAGGGTCACCGACAGAAGCCGTTACTCTAGCGTATATAGTTCCAATATTTCCCTTATCAGTTGTTGTCGGATCATCATCTAAGCCCAATGCAGTTGCCGCAGCCCAAAGATTTTCAACAGAGATAGCATAACTCATATCTGTTATAACTCCAGAGTCAAAAGATGCAGCAGCATCCGAAGCAAACATTTCACTAGTTGAAACTTCAACTTTATAATTTATTTCAGTAACTGCTCCAAAATCAGGCTTGTTCCAAAGCAAACGCTCAGCAATATTAAGTCTGGTTTCATATGAAATGTAGTATGCATCCAATAATGTATTGGAAAATGCAATAGTGTCAGAAGTTTCAGCCAACGTAAATTGTGGATCATTATCTTCATTTTCACAGCTAGCTACTATAAATAGCAACATCACTGGGAGTATGGTTTTCGTTAAAAGGGTTTTAAATTTTGTTTTCATTTTTTTAAGTTTTAATATCCAGTATTTTGAGTTAGGTTGGGGTTAGCCTCTAATGAGCGTTGTGGAATTGGGAAAAGTTTATAATGACCTGGGATTGATGTACCATTTAGGGTATTCCCTTTCCAAGGCCATGTAAAGCTACTTCCTGTAAATTTCCCATTTCGAATAAGGTCTGAGCGACGAACGCCTTCAAAGTTTAGTTCGCGTCCACGCTCATCCAATATAAAATCAGCGGTAAGTTCACTTGCTGATATAGCGGTAGCTCCAGCACGAGTACGCACATCATTTACGTATTGCAGTGCTGTGGCTGCAGAACCGCCACCTCCTCGAACTTGCGCTTCTGCATACATTAAGTACGCATCTGCTAAGCGAAATAATGGAAAGTCTGTGCTTGAAAAACTCGTATTTGTCCCTGTGGGGTTATTAAAAGCGCTATTTCTGAACTTAATTGATGGAAATCCATCTGTCCAGAGTTTATAGTTTTCCATTTCATACGCATGGCCATCTGTCCAAAAAAGTTGAGCACGTTCATCTGATGACGCAGCTAATCCAGCCGCATCGGCGGCAAAAAGTCCGTACCACCCTTTGGATGCTCGGTGACCTGCCCATCCATCTGTAGCACCATAATCAGAAAGCGTCATGGTTTCACCAGAAAGACTTCCATTTACAATATAAGTGGTGTTTCCATAACTCTGACTTACGTCTGCATCAGCAATAAGTGGAAAAATTATCTCGGGTGAAGTATGGTTGTCACTTGAGAAATTTTGCAAAAAGTCAGGAGCTAATGTATGTCCACCTCCCGTAATCACTTTTTCTGCATAATTCAACGCATTTGAATATTGCGCTGTTCCCGTATACACTTCAGCATTCATATACAAGCGTGCTAACAAAAACTGCGCAACAGTTTTATCTGCTCTACCATACGAATTGGTGTCAGGCAATATTCCTTCTACAGCTAAAAGTTCGCTTTCCACATAAGTATACAGTTCTGTGCGCGATACTTCAGGTAGTGGAGTAGACTGACCAATGTTTTCTTCAGTAGCCAAAACCCCTTTCCCAAAACAGTCTATCAAATAATAGTAGGCAAGCGCACGTAAAAAACGGACTTCACCCTCTATTTGTGATTGATTGTCTATAGCAACGCCGCCCAACACATTAATAAGGTTGTTGGCTTGCGGAATGGTATAATAAATTCGGTTATACATATAACGAAAGAATTTGTTGTTTTCATCCCAATTTGTAGCGGTTGTTAATTGGTCTAATCCATCATCACCCCAACGGTTTTTAAGCCCGTCTGCAGTAAAGTCTTGCAAGTTTACAATACCACGTAAAAACGGGGACTCACCTGGGTTATCATCGATATCAGAAGAATCAGGACCATCGGCACCCGAAAGGGCAAATGACCCATAGAGACGCGATAGAATGCCGTTTACGGCATTTGGATCTTGCTTTAGCAATTCCTCTAACGTCAGGTCAATTTCTGGTTTTGTGTTTAAGTCGTCAACGCAGCTAACGGCTACTGTTGCAACGAAAAAGATCAAAAGTAATTTTTTCATGTTCATCTTAATTAAAAGTCAAAGTTTAATCCCAGTGTAAACACACGTGGTCGTGGATAAAATTCATTATCTATACCGCCAAAGTTTTCTGGGTCTTGTCCAGAGTACTTCGTGATAAGGAACGCATTGTTTACTGTTAGCGACGCTTGAATTTGCGTACCGTTGGTAAGCGGCTCAAACGCATAGCCTAGCGTAATGTTCTCACAACGAATAAAACTTGCATCTTCCAAGAAATAGTCAGAGAACGCTACATTTCCTATTTGGTCG
This sequence comes from Bacteroidota bacterium, assembly GCA_009937085.1. Lineage (GTDB taxonomy): Bacteria > Bacteroidota > Bacteroidia > Flavobacteriales > Flavobacteriaceae > UBA7446. Next base: position 1,757 of record JAACDD010000046.1, on the reverse strand, counting down.
TAAATAATAGGATTAGCCGCACCGCTGTAAAAATCTAACACGTTACTAAGCGCTTGTGTATTTACAGGTATTGGACGTTGTGTATATCCAGAAGTCAGCCTTCTGGCATTATAAACTTGCCCACCATATTGCCCTCTAAAACTTGACCTTAAGGATAACTGCTTGTAATTAAAGTTAAAGCCAAAACCAAAGGTATAATTTGGTCGTAATGGTCTGAAATAACGGTCATCATTTCCGATTTCCCCATCTTGATTAAGATCTGCAAAGGAGTTATAGACTGGCTCGCCTGCTTCATTATACATCTGACGGAACACCCATGCAACGCCCGCCTGTTGATTAACAGCATGCCTTAATAAGAATGTACCTGTCCCAATGGGAAGCGTATCTCCAGCATTCACTTGTGTTATGCCATTAAGATCCGTAACCGTTGTCTTGGCATAGGCTCCGTTTACAAAAATATTTAAACTGCTATTTTCTGTATCTATTGCCAGTACATCTAAGCTTGCCTCAAAGCCTTCACTTTCAGTACTTCCTATATTATCTACAAAACTACTTGCTGGTGCTTGCCCAGGTGGTACAGGAGCGATTGCAAGAAGGTCATCAGTTTCACGTTTAAAGACATCAACCGAACCCGACAGAACTCCATAAAATAATCCAAAATCAATACCAATATTTATAGTAGTAGACGTTTCCCACTTTAGCTGATCGTTAAATGGCAATGCATTGTATAAATTTTCACCTGGGAGGTATTTACTTGTCGGCGAACCAATTTGGAAGAACGGAAAGTTTGGATAATATCCTATACCTTCAATACCTGCTATGTTAGATTGTCCTGTTTCTCCCCAACCTGCTCTCAATTTTAGGTTATCAAAAACATTTAAATTTTCAATAAAGGCTTCGTCACTAAGTCGCCATGCAAATGCAGCAGCTGGGAAGTATGCCCATTTATCGCTTTCTGGAAAAACAGATGATGCATCTGCTCGTGCAGAAAGCGTAAGCAAATACTTGTCTGCAAAATTTAAATTTACACGTCCAAAAAACGATTGCAAGTTCAACTCTGTGAAATACCTATTGGTAGGGTTGTTTTCGTCAAATAGCACTTCTCTCGCTCCTGACGACTCATTATAACGATATTCTTTTTTGGTACCTTCGTTAATAAAATTTTGATACGAATACCCTGCTTGCGCGTCTATGGAGTTTAAGAAACCGTCAAAGTTTGTTGCGTAAGTCAAATAAGCTTCCAACGTTTTATTGTTAATATTTTGATTTTCGCGGTAGTTTTCACCTGGATTAAAGCGACCTACTTTATAGGTGGCAATCGCATATTGGCTATAGGTTTCCCGGATATCCGCCTCAGATTTTTCAACCCCTAGGCTAACTATTGCCCGTAACCCGTCCACAAAAGGTAGTGCATAATCCAATTCAGCGTTCGCCAAAATTTTAAGTACTTTTTCTGGACGTTGGCGTTGCATCAACAGAGCTAATGGATTCCAAGTGCCGTCCAATACAGTTTGCCCTCCATCTTGACGTGTACCTTGATAATAACCACCAAAAATGCTGTTGTCATCATAGACGGGTTTGGTCGGGTCCATATTAACTATGTTACCAAGGGCAGCCTCTTCGTCTACAGCATTTTTATTTACATAAAAGGCTTTTGCATTTAAGTCAACCTTTAAATCGTCATCAAAAAATGAAGGGTTAATTCTAAAGGTAGTACTTAAACGCTCGTAATCGTTGGTTTTCACCAAACCTTGTGT
>JAACDD010000045.1 GCA_009937085.1 Bacteroidota bacterium | reverse complement strand
GGCATCAAAATTTTTGATGAAATCGTTGTGGGAATTGGTATCAATAGCGAAAAAAAATACATGTTTTCGTTAGAGCAACGCTTGGCATTTATCAAAGCTTGTTTTGAACACGAATCACGTGTTCGTGTGGAAACTTACGAAGGGCTAACCATTAATTTTTGCCAGGAAATTGAAGCCGATTTTATTTTGCGTGGCGTTCGAAACAATGGGGATTTTGAATTCGAAAAAGCAATTGCTCGAACCAATCGCCATATGTCCGAAATTGAAACCGTATTCTTACTCACCTCAGCAGAAACATCTTATATCAGCAGCAGTATTGTACGGGAAATCATTCGAAACAACGGAGATTACAGCACTTTTATTCCTCCTCAGATAAAAATCTAAACAGCTTTGCTTTAACAAACAAGTGGGCGATATTTGGATAGGTTTTTTCCAATGCTTTTAATGTCTTCTTTTTATCCTTCCAAACTGCTTTGGTAATATCTTCTTTAGTTTCAGGCACCAACGCACCTTCGTGTTTAGAAGTCATATGAAACCAGTGAGATTCTTTTAATTGATAGCGATTACTACGCTTAAAAACATGATAGGTTACGCCTACCAACTCCCCTACTTTTATTTTTTTCACTCCTGTTTCCTCCTTCACCTCACGCTTTGCTCCTTCTTCTAGTGTTTCGCCCTTTTCAACTTTTCCTTTTGGCAAATCCCATCTCCTCTTGCGATAAATAAAAAGTAATTTTCCTTCTTTGTTTTGGACTACCCCGCCAGCAGCTACTGTAACAGGCAGCTTTTTCTTAAATAAGGGCACTAACTTTTTGGGATTATGATGCACCAAGTAAAGCGTTTCTACTTTGGTTGTTCTTAAAATACGAATGATTTTATTTAGCGGAGTGCTCTGTAGTGGAAGCACTTTCGCTTTTGACTTTTTAGGTGCATCAACGGCAAGGATAATTTCCTTCTTATTGACAAAAACTTTATACATTTGCGTTATATGTCTATGGAATCCTCCACTGCTCAACAAGTAGCCGAATACCTTTTACAAATTAAAGCAATAAAGCTTAAACCAGAAAACCCATTTACATGGGCAAGCGGTTGGAAATCTCCGATTTATTGCGATAACAGAATCACACTTTCGTATCCGAACATCAGAACGTTTTTACGCGATGCGATGGCACAAGAAATTAAAACCCGCTATCCTGAAGTAAAAGCTATTGCAGGTGTTGCTACAGGGGCGATTGGCATTGGAATGCTTGTTGCTGATGCACTTGATTTGCCCTTTATGTATGTGCGGCCAGAACCGAAAAAACACGGCAGACAAAACCAAATTGAAGGACATTTTGACCCTGCTGCTCCTACAGTTGTTATAGAAGATTTAATCAGCACAGGCAAAAGCAGTCTGCAAGCAGTTGATGCATTGCGCAAAGAAAACATCAATGTTTTAGGCATGGTCGCTTTGTTTAGCTATGAGTTTGATGTGGCTACAAAAAATATGCAGGATGCAGCTATTGAACTTACTACCTTGTCGGGATACAATGCATTAATAGATACTGCAATTGCCACAAATTATATTGCCCCTGACCAAGAAAAAATTCTAAAAAAATGGCGTGAAGCTCCACAGCTTTGGACGCCAAAAGCATAAATTATGACAATAGAAAGTAGTGTAGCTAGCGTAAATAGTCCTATTGAAGAGGTATTTGAAAAGCTTACCCAAGCAAGCACTTACGAAAGACTCATGCCTGAAGAGGCAAGTTTTAGAATAATAGATGAATCTCACTTTAGCTTTAAGCTAGGAAGCATGCCTGTAATTCCACTTAAGATGGAACGACAAACGCCTCACCATCAGGTTGTATTGGCTGCAAATGGCGGAAATGTGCCGTTTGAACTCCATGCAAATTTGAGTACCTCAGAAGAGCAAACAAAGCTTCAATTGGTCTTTGAAGGTGACATCAATCCCATGATGCAAATGATGGTAAAAAAACCATTGACGCAATTCCTAGAGGCGCTTATTGGCAATTCGCAAAAGCTGTAAAAACCAGCTTTTTCTCCTCAAAAAGTTCGGTTGAGCCATCAGCGTGTTTGACCTTTAATTTTCCATCATCAGCTACGCCCACAATCGTGGCACTAAAAGATGTTCCATCTAATCTTTCAAAACTACATGCTTGGTTTAATCCAAACAACGCATCTAAATATCTTGAATTATCAGTACTGCTGGCACGAACCGTAGCCTCGATATTTGTAGCCAAACTTTCAAATAGCGCCTCAATATCTTGCGATTTGCCTGTAGCCTTACGCAGCGAGGAAGCACATGGCAAATTGGGAAACTCCAGTTGGTTGACATTAATTCCGCAACCAATTACGACAGCAGTAACTTCTTTTCCTCGCAATATGGGTTCTACTAAAACACCACCAATTTTTTTTTCCGCTGACAAAATGTCGTTTGGCCATTTGATTTGCAGTGCAGGAATGTTTTGTGGTACCAGCGTATCCAAAATAGCCAAACAAACACGTTTATTCATTTCAAAAATAGCGTTGTTGTCAAACGACATTTCACCTATATACACCGAACACAACAGGTTAAGATCCCTTTCTGAATGCCATTTTGAGCCCATGCGTCCCCTGCCATGTGTTTGATACCCCGTCCGAACGGCAATGGCATTATGTGCTTTGGTTTGCTGTACCCACTGCTTTAAAAAAGCGTTGGTAGAGTCAATTGTACTAAGTTTGATTATAAGCATTGCTTAAAACTAAAAGACTTTATGTATTATAAATTAATATAGATATTGGATTTTTTAATTTATTAAAATTTTTCTAATCCAGCGTTTGTTTTTTGCTTCAGCTTTTAAAACATATAGTCCATTATATACGTCTGCATCTAAAGTAACATGCATTTTATTCGGTTTTTTACGAAACAACTCTCTACCGTTTAAATCGTAAAGTACAATAACATCAAGAATATGAGAAGCCCGAATTTTGATTTTCCCATCATGGTTTATCCAAACCTGTAGAGGGTTTGTTTCTGAGATCGCTTCTTCATTCAATGTTTGTTGCAATTGATAAATACGAACATAATCTATTTCCATGGCAGATTCTACAAAACTGGACGCTATCGAAGACTCAATAGCAATATTTAAAAGAAGATATTGATCAGCATTAAATGGCCAAGTATTACTGTTTTTTTCAACAGGATTGTAGGTGTAATGTACATTCCCATCAACAGAAAAAATCATTTTTTCCGGAGTCCATTCTAGCGAATACAAATGAAATTGTGATGATACTGTAGCAATAGATTGTCCTCCGTGGTTAATAGTGCCACCAGAAGAAGAAGGAGTGTGCATAGCACTACTCACATAGTTTTGGTTACTTCCCCAATGCTCCATGATGTCTATTTCACCACAGGCAGGCCAAGAAGTTGTTCCAAACTCTTGCTCCCAAAATGCTCCTGGTTCTGTAATATTTTTTCCAAGCATCCAAATAGCAGGCCAAGTTCCCACGCCAGTAGGTAGCTTAGCACGTACTTCAACTTTTCCGTAGGTAAACGCAAATTTTGAGTTTAATCTTGCCGAAGTAAACTCCTTTGTCTGACCCTGGTCCGTATAATCCTCACGTTTAGCGAGAATTTTTAGTGTTCCGTCAGAAACATAGGTGTTCGCTATTTCGTCCGTGTAATGCTGTACTTCTCCATTATACCAACTCCAGCCGTTGGGTAATTTGGTTTGATGAAACCATTTAGTGCCATCAATTGGATTGATCTCATTCGAATCATAAACAGAGTTATCGTTAAACTCATCTCCCCATACTTGTTGATATACCAAGTTATTGTTGTTTAGTATCGAGGAAACCTCAACCTGTCCCCATTCAGTGTTCGGGTTTGCATTTAAGCCTTCAAGCACAAAGCCATATTGAATTACATTTCCATTATTTGTTGGTGTGTAAGATATATTAATGGCTGATGTACTTCCTTCAATAGCAACCACTTCGCTATTTACGTTTTCATATTGGGGCGTAAACTCTTTTATAAAAGCTTTTAACGTGTATCGATTGTCAAGAGTGTATGAGATAATATCAGCCGCAAACGTTATTGCTCCCCCGGGATATGTACCGGCAGCGTACTCAACATAGGCATTTGACTCTAGCCATTTATTGCCATCACCTGCACCATCAGACCAATATGAATTGGTAGTATTGTATAAATTGGTATTTGGCTTGAATGTAATAGCATGTGATTCGTCAGTAGAAATTAAAGCAACCAAGTCATTTACATTGAATGGTTGTCCAGAAATATATGTTCCTTTTGTACCATTAACATTTTCAAAGCGATGCATATAGCCTAACCATTGTACGTCTTCGTTAACAGAAACAGAAACCTGTGCAAATGAAAAAAACCCTATCAACAGAAAAATTTTCGGAAAATACTTTCTTTTTAATTGAAATTTCATGTAGTAAAAATCATATTTGTAATATTTAGTTGCTGACAAAATGTCTTTATTAGCAGATCATTTTAATATTATTGACATACATTGTTTACTTTTTACCAATATTGACATTAAATAATTTATAATTGTCTAGGTGGCATAAAATTTGGTTAGTTTGATAACAAAACTAATGTTTTTGTAGACTTAGTTACATAATTATCAACTACTTTTACAAAGACAGAAATTGCATGATAAAGAAAACAAACACAGACGCACTGCTAGCGCACATCATTGAAGGAGTTGAAGAAGTAAAGGGCGAAGACATCAATATTTTAGATTTACGTGAAATTGAAAATAATGTATGCCAATATTTTGTGGTATGTTCTGGAAATTCCAACACACAAGTACGTGCCATATCAAGTTCAGTACAAAAAGTAGTTAGTAAAGCCCTTCGTGAAAAACCTTGGCATGTTGAAGGCCAAGATACAAGCGAGTGGGTATTGATGGATTTTGTTGATATTGTCGTGCATATTTTCCAAAAACAAACACGTTCTCATTACGACATTGAATCACTTTGGGGCGATGCCAAGCAAACCCTTGTGGAATCTAAATATTAGTTATGCCTAAAAACGAAAAAACACCACCAAAAAAACCAGCGCTAAACCCATATTGGCTTTACGGATCTATTGTATTATTCTTTTTGGGAATGTCATTTTTTGGCGGCGGAGATGGATTAGGTGAGGATCAAAAAATCAATATTTCTACATTTGAGCGTTTCCTTAATGACAGCGAAGTTAGTCGTGTTGTTGTAGTGAATAAAAATACCGCTCAAGTAACCTTAACAGAAGAGGCACTTCAAGAAACCAAACATAAAAAAGCCAAAAGTTCAGATATTTTAGGGCGAACTAACGATGCTGGTCCACATTATCAATTTGAAGTTGGGAATCTAGAATTATTTCAAAAGAAATTAGAAGCAGCTGAAGCAAATGGTGTTGAATTTAGCTATGAATTTAGAACTGTAGAAAACCGTTGGCTCGATGTACTTATTGGCTTTCTACCTCTTATTCTTATCATTGCCATTTGGTTATTTATCATGCGTCGTATGTCTTCTGGTGGCGGCGGTGGCGGCGGTGCTCAAATATTTAATATCGGAAAATCAAAAGCGAAATTATTTGACGAAAAAACCGATGTAAAAATCACATTCAAAGACGTTGCAGGTCTTGAGGGTGCAAAAGAAGAAGTACAAGAAATCGTAGATTTTCTAAAAAATCCAACAAAATACACCGTGTTAGGTGGTAAAATTCCTAAAGGTGCATTGCTCGTAGGACCTCCAGGAACAGGAAAAACCCTATTGGCTAAGGCGGTTGCCGGTGAAGCAAAAGTCCCGTTTTTTTCGCTTTCAGGGTCAGATTTTGTAGAGATGTTTGTGGGAGTGGGCGCATCGCGTGTGCGTGACTTATTTAAGCAAGCTAAAGACAAATCGCCTGCTATTATTTTTATAGATGAGATTGATGCTATTGGACGTGCACGTGGAAAAAACAACATGACAGGGTCTAACGACGAACGTGAAAACACACTAAATCAGCTACTTACTGAAATGGATGGTTTCGGTACGAATACGAACGTTATTGTAATTGCAGCAACGAATCGTGCTGATGTTCTAGACAAAGCCCTTATGCGCGCTGGACGTTTTGACCGTCAAATTTATGTAGACCT
>JAACDD010000006.1 GCA_009937085.1 Bacteroidota bacterium | reverse complement strand
AATAAGTGAAGATCCAACGCAATATTTCTGGACGCACAATCGCTTTAAGTTGATGCGACAAAAGCCGCAATAGCCTTTTCTATTTTATCGACTTGTGCATCTATACGTTGATCGTCTGACGCCTCAGCGTATAGCCGAATTATCGGTTCAGTATTTGATTTACGCAAATGAATCCATGCATCATCAAAGTCAATTTTCACGCCGTCAATAGTCGTAACACGTTCGTTTTTAAACGTATCCGCAACAGCTGCTAGTAAAGCATCTGTGTCCCATGCTTCCGATAGCTGAATTTTTTTCTTAGCCATAACATAGTTACTATATCGCTTTTTAAGATTGGAAACCGTTACGGCTTCTTTAGCCAAAAAGCTTAGAAACAACGCAATGCCAACAAGGGCATCTCTACCATAATGTAACTCGGGCAGAATAATCCCGCCATTTCCTTCGCCGCCAATAACGGCATTTACAGCTTTCATTTTTTCTACCACATGCACCTCGCCTACTGCGCTAGCATGATAATCTACCCCGTGGTGTTGCGCCAAGTCAGCCAAGGCTCTACTGGAAGAAAGATTGGAAACTACCGCGCTTTTTTGATGTGCAAGCACATAATCCGAACAAGCAACCAAGGTGTATTCTTCGCCAAAAAGCACCCCGTTTTCGTCCATAAATACCAACCGATCAACATCTGGATCAACGGCAATACCAACAGCTGCATTGTTGTCTAAAACCGCCGTTGTCAAATCGGTTAAATGTTCTTTTAATGGCTCAGGGTTATGTGGAAAATCGCCGTTTGGTGTGCAGTGAATTTTGGTCGTCTTTACACCAAGTCTATCTAATAACATGGGAACAGCCACACCTCCAGAAGAATTCACACCATCTACCACTACCGAAAATTGGGCGGCCTGAATCGCATCAACATCCACCAAGTCTAAGGCTAAAATCGCATCAATATGCGCTTCAAGTGCATCGTCAACCGTTGATATGGTACCAAGATCATCCACCGAAGCAAAATCGTAGGACTGTGCCTCAAGGTGTTGCATAAGGGCTTTGCCGTCATCGCTGCTGATGAACTCTCCTTTACTGTTAAGTAATTTTAATGCGTTCCATTGTTTTGGGTTATGACTCGCTGTAAGAATAATCCCCCCTTGCGCGTGTTGGCGCACTACTTCCATTTCTACCGTGGGTGTTGTGGAAAGTCCCACATCAATCACATTGATTCCCAAGCCGATAAGCGTTTGTTGTACCAATTGCTGCACCATAGGGCCGGAGATACGCGCATCACGTCCCACGACAACCGTACAGGCGGTGTTTGTGGTTGAAGTCAACCAACTGCCATAAGCAGCCGCAAAAGCGACAACATCCACAGGAGTGAGATTCGTTTTTACTTCGCCGCCAATCGTACCGCGAATTCCCGAAACAGACGCAATTAAAGTCATACTTTTGTTTTGGCAAATATACACATAAGCACGCACCGATGAATTATTTAGCACACCTCGCCCTAGCCTATCCCAACGCGGGATTGGTGGTAGGGAATTTTATCGGGGATCATGTAAGAAATAAAGATTTACCTGCGTTTTCTGCAGCTATTCAAGCGGGTGTTGCCATGCACAGAAGTATTGACAGCTTTACAGATAAACACAATGTTACCATAGCACTACGGCAGTTACTTTTTTCCAAACACCGCCATTTGGCACGTGTGCTTATGGATGTGTTTTACGATCATTATTTAGCAAAGCATTTTGATGCGCATTACGATGAATCGCTTTCAGTATTTATTGCAAAGGTGCAGCCCATACTTCAAAAACACGAATCCGTTTTACCACATACAGCACAGCGTTATTTGGCGGGAATGGTTTCACAGGATTGGTTGGCAAAATACCAAACCCAAGAGGGCATTGCGTATATTCTACAAAAAATGGCACATCGCAGCGGGTTGACCGAACTTACAGATGGTGCAAAAAGTTTAGCAATACATTACGATACCTTACATGATGGGTTTACCCGTTTTTATCCCGATTTGCAACTGCATTGTGACGCCTTTAAAAAGAAAACGACTTAAAACTTTAAGCCTACGCCTACTTTTACGCCTATGTCAAAATTGTAAAGTTTTGAGTTCAGTACCTCTTCATAGATTCCTGCTTTTAACACAAGGGGGACGGCTATATCAGGTACAAATAGAATCCCCCGCTGGCGCAAGGCTATGTCTTGTGCCTTTTTTTATTATTCTTTGGCACGAGAGAAACCCTCGCGCCAGCGGGGGGTAAATGGACAAAAAAATCATATAAGAGATTACTTACAAAGCAAAAAAGCCTGTTAAAAACTGCTTTTGAAAATCCTATAAAAAGAAGGGATACAGCAATTGTTTTTATTGAAATATCGCCTATATTCGAAGATTGACTATGGAAGATGCTATTGTTGTACAAGGAACACGTGTACACAACCTAAAAGATATTGACGTTACCATTCCACGAAACGAGCTGGTCGTGATTACCGGTCTTTCGGGAAGTGGTAAATCATCCTTGGCTTTTGATACCATTTATGCCGAAGGACAACGTCGTTACATTGAAACCTTTTCTGCCTATGCACGGCAGTTTTTAGGCGGATTAGAACGCCCCGATGTGGACAAAATTGACGGCTTGTCTCCCGTAATTGCCATTGAACAAAAAACGACAGGGAAAAGTCCACGCTCCACCGTGGGAACCATTACAGAAGTGTATGACTTTTTACGCTTGCTGTTTGCACGTGCAGCAGATGCGTATAGTTTCCAGTCCAATGAAAAAATGGTGCAATACACGGATGCCGAAATTCAGGACACTATTTTAAATACCTATTTAGGCAAAAAAATTGCCATCCTTGCCCCTGTAGTACAGTCTCGTAAAGGGCATTACCGCGAACTTTTTGCTTCCATTGCCAAACAAGGATTTACACGCGTACGTACCGATGGTGAATTTGTAGAGTTATCACCCAACTTTAAGTTAGACCGCTACAAAACACACGACATTGAAATTGTCATTGACCGACTTGCCGTTAAGGAAAGTGAAAACGATAGCAAGCGACTAGCAGACTCCATAGAAACCGCCATGTATCATGGAAATGACATGCTTATGGTGTATGATTTTGACACGGAAAAAGCGCGTTTTTTTAGTCGGAAATTGATGTGTCCAAGCACTGGTATTTCATACGCCGAGCCTGAGCCAAACACCTTTTCGTTTAATTCCCCAAAAGGGATGTGTCCTTCCTGCAACGGATTAGGGCTAAAACACGAAGTAAACCTAAAAAAGGTGATCCCTGATGACGGCATTTCTATCAAATCTGGGGGTATTGCACCCATTGGCGCAGAAAAAAGCAACTGGACGTTTAAGCAGATGAACAGCATTGCGGAACGGTATCGTTTTTCGCTTACAGATGCGTTAAAATCCATTCCTAAAGAAGCGCTTGATGTTATCTTATATGGTGGAAACGAACGTTTTTCGGTAGCGTCCAAAACCTTGGGTATTACTCGCGAATACAGCATTGATTACGATGGCGTTGTCCCCTTTTTGGAGCATCAATACAACGAAGGGCATACCAGTGCGCTAAAACGTTGGGCAAAAGGATTTATGGATGAAATTTCGTGTCCAGACTGCCATGGTGCGCGACTGCGAAAAGAAGCGCTATTTTTCAGAATAGATGACAAAAGCATTGCCGACCTAACGCAAATGGATATTGCGGCCTTACATAAATGGGTTAAGGGCATTCGCGAAAAACTGTCTTAAAAACAACGTGCCATTGCGCATGAAGTATTGTTGGAAATTGAAAAACGTTTGACGTTTTTATTGGATGTTGGGTTGGATTATTTATCCCTTAACCGCAGTGCAAAATCACTTTCTGGTGGCGAAGCGCAACGCATCAGATTGGCTACACAAATTGGTGCGCAACTGGTTGGCGTACTGTATATTTTAGATGAGCCAAGCATTGGATTACATCAGCGTGACAATGAAAAACTCATTGAGTCCCTCATGCAACTGCGCGATATTGGGAACTCTGTTATTGTGGTGGAACACGACAAAGACATCATGCTCAAATCAGATTATCTGATTGACATGGGACCTGGCGCAGGCCGTCATGGCGGCGAGGTGGTTGCAGCATCTTCACCAAAGAAAATAAAAACCCTAAAAACCGATACAGCAGATTACCTTACAGGTAAAAAACAAATTGAAATTCCCACCGAAAGACGAAAAGGAAACGGCAAAAAGCTAACGCTTAATGGCTGTACAGGAAACAACCTAAAAAACGTCTCGTTAACCTTGCCTTTAGGAAGCATGATTGGCGTTACGGGTGTTTCGGGAAGTGGAAAATCAACCCTTATAAACGAAACGCTTTATCCCATATTAAATCAGCATTTCTTTAAGGCCGTTAAAAAACCATTGCCCTACGCCTCTTTAAAAGGCTTAGAACACATCGATAAAGTGATTGATATCAACCAAGCGCCTATTGGCAGAACGCCAAGAAGTAATCCAGTAACCTACACAGGAGTTTTTGGAGAAATTCGTCAATTGTTTACCAAAACACCCGAGGCGATGATTCGTGGCTATAAACCCGGGCGTTTTAGTTTTAATGTAAAAGGCGGTAGGTGTGAAACCTGTCAAGGGGCAGGTGTAAAAACCATTGAAATGAATTTCCTTCCAGATGTGTACGTACAATGTGACGACTGCTACGGTAAACGCTTTAACAGGGAAACGCTAGAAATTAGATACCGCAACAAAAGCATCAGCGATGTACTCGAGATGACCATAAATGACGCATGTCGTTTTTTTGAGCCCTATCCCAAAATCTATCGGAAATTAAAAACCATTCAAGATGTTGGGCTTGGTTACATCACGCTTGGGCAACAATCCACTACCCTTTCGGGTGGCGAAGCACAACGCATAAAACTTGCAACGGAATTATCAAAGAAGGATACAGGACAAACGCTTTATATTTTGGATGAGCCAACTACAGGCTTGCATTTTGAGGATATTCGGGTGCTGATGAACGTGCTTAATAAGTTGGTAGACAAAGGAAATACCATGATTATCATTGAACATAATTTGGATGTCATTAAACAAATGGACTATATTGTAGACATTGGCCCTGAAGGAGGAACAAAAGGTGGAGAAATTTGCTGCACCGGTACACCTGAGGAAGTTTCACTTCACAAATCAAGTCATACAGCGCGATTTTTGCGTCAAGAACTAAAATTATAAATCATATGGGAAAAACATGGACTGAAATGAAATCGAGTAACTCATGGTTGTTGTTTAAAATCATGGGGGAGTTTGTTAATGGATTTGAACAAATGGGGGTTATTGGCCCTTGCGTATCCGTTTTTGGATCGGCGCGTACCAAACCCGATCATCCTGTTTACAAACAAACCGTTGCTATTGCAGAAAAAATAGTACAACACGGATTTGGCGTTATTACGGGTGGTGGTCCTGGTCTAATGGAGGCTGCAAACAAAGGAGCTCAACAAGGAGGTGGAACCTCTGTGGGGCTTAATATTGAATTACCTTTTGAACAAAAAGACAATCCGTATATTGACAAAGACAAACTCATCGACTTTGACTATTTCTTTGTCAGAAAAGTGATGTTTATCAAATATTCACAAGCGTTTGTGGTGATGCCGGGTGGCTTTGGTACTTTGGATGAACTCTTTGAGGCATTGACGTTAATTCAAACTGAAAAAATCAAAAAATTTCCAATTGTACTGTTTGGTTCTGATTTTTGGTCAGGTATGATGGATTGGATTAAAAAGACGATTTTAGAGGAGTATGAAAATATTAGTCCAGAAGATTTAGACTTAATTAAGGTTGTGGACGATGTCGACGAAGCTGTTGCGCATGTCTTGCAATTCCACACCAAAAACACCTTTACGCCAAACTTCTAAATGCGCCAAAAACTTTTCGTTTTGTGTTTTTTAAGCTGTTATGCTTTTGCCTTTGCGCAGCATAACTATAAATTGGATGTCGCTTGGGACGGCAGTTCTAACCATATTAATATATCTCAGGAGATTACGTGGACAAACACAAGTGATGTTGCTGTTGATAAAATTATTTTACTTGACTGGAATCATGCCTATGCTTCGGAACGCAGTCCTTTGGGAGCGTTTTTAGCAATGGAATACGACTACAAAATAATTCGTGCCAGTAAACAAAAACGAGGGTTTACTACAATTAAAACTATGCGCAATGCTACTCACGCATTAAGCTGGAAAAGATTTCCTTCGGCTATTGATATTGTTGAGGTATCACTCCCAAGACCTATTGCATCAAATGCGCAGTTTTCTTTTACTATTAATTATACTGTTCAATTACCAAATGCGGCTATTTTTAAATACGGTGCTGCAAAAGACGAACTACATGCAAATCATTGGTATTTGGTTCTTGCTACACAAAACGTAAACGGCACATGGGTACACGATAGTAATTTAAGCTTTGGGAAAGCATTAAGTCCAGACGCAACAACAACCTTTAATTTTGAGGTTCCCGAAGAAGTCAGCGTCGTTCTTCCAACAAAAAACAGCGAAGCGTATGCACCTCTACTTCTAACCAAAAAAGACAGCTATAAGCGTGTTGTTTTTGGAAAATCGGAACTTATAACGGATATGTTACCGTCAGATAGGTCAGCTGGTTTTAGTAAAAAAATTGATCGTATTTCATCCTTTGTAGAGGATGTGTTTCCAGATGAGCATCCGCAAGTATTTTGGGCGCTTCAAAAAGATTATGTACAATCCCCGCTTTTAGCACTCGAGTCCTTACCGCAGTTTCTGAATGCATTTGACAAAAATCAAGTTACTGAGCTTAAGCTTCTTAAAATTATTTTGGAACAATGTGTTGAACATCGATTTGGATCACAAAAGAAAAACGCAACATGGCTTACAGATGGACTGCCCTTTTACTTATGGCAGCGATATGTCAGTGCAAACTACCCTGACCTTAAAGCCACAGGGAAATTAAACACATGGCCTATCATCAAAAACTATCATTTTACCCAAGCGCCATATTACAGAAGTTGGGAAATTGCAGCCAATGTATCGGCAAATAAGAACAGAGGACAAGCCTTAAATATTCCAAAAGGGAAACTTACACGTTACAACCGCAGAGTGGCAAATCCATATAGAGCAGGGTTAGCACTACTCCATCTAGATGCGTATTTAAAAAATAATACATTTTTAGACGCACTAAGTGCACTGCCAAAAACAACTCGTTTAGATACTATTCTTCGTAAGGAATTGGCGAAAAGAACAGCTAAACCCATTGATTGGTTTTTTGATCACTACATATCCCAAAACAACAATGGTGATCTTTCAATTTCTTCCAAAAGAATTAAAAAAGAAACCTATGAATTGACTGTTGCGAGTAGGAATAAAAACGCAGCTGTACCATTGACGATCACCAAACAAAATGGACCGCAAAGTACCCTCTGGCTGGTAGCCGATGAATTGCCTTACAGTAAGGTTTTTGATAAAAAAACCACCAAGGAATTAATCGTAAATAAGAATCATTTAATTCCCGAATTATCGTTAAATAACAACAGTTACAACCTGAACAAACGGCTATTTAGAAATAATTTACGCCTACGGTTATTGCAAGATATTCCGCAAAGTGGCAACTCGGTACTGTTGGTTTCGCCCGATTTTGGATACAACGTTTACGATGGATTTTTAGCTGGGCTATCAATTGGAAATAGCAGCATTTTAAGCAACAATTTTAAATTTAAATTAAGCCCGCAATACGGGACAAAAAGCGGTCAGGCAAACGGAGTAGGCTTTTTAGTTTGGAATCTTTATCACAAGAACAAGTCGCATTACCTCACACGTGCAACGCTCTTTGGTTCATCTTATAATTACGCTGCAAATAAACGATACAGTACATTTAGTCCATCTTTGAAATTTAATTTTAGACCAAAGGGTATTCAGCAAAAAGATCGCTCGTCTTTATTGTTACGTCATATTTCAGTACGTCTTGAAGATTTGCCCGAGGATGACAGCAGGAGAAACTATGGAGTGAGTTTGTTATCATTTCAATCTAAAAGTGGTAATGCCCTTCAGAACTTATCCACCAAAACAGAGTTACAATGGGCAAAATCGTTTAAAAAACTCAGCGCTGAAACAGAATATATCTACTATTATTTACCTAACCGACGGTTTACATTTCGTGTTTTTGCAGGTGGATTTTTTCAAAACACTTCTGACGACAGCTATTTTGATTACAACAGCTCTCGTGTTAACGATTATTTATTTCAATATGATTTGTACGGGCGTTCCGAAACGGAAGGGTTCTTCTCACAACAATACATCAAGGCTGAGGGCGCACTGCGAACTGCAGGGAGTATAAGCAGTGCAAACAAATGGCTTATCACAACACAAGCATCAACAACGCTTTGGCGCTGGATAGAGGGCTACGCAGAAGTTGGTTGGATAAAAAACAGCACGCAAAAAACACATACGCACTGGGGTACTGGCGTATCGTTTAATTTAATACCAGACTTTTTTGAAGTACATTTTCCACTCTATGATGCTACAGGTAATTTGATGACAAAAAATGCGTATCCAACGCAAATTCGATTTCAGTTGTCTTTACGACCTGCGGCTTTAGCCCAATTATTTTCGAGAAGTTGGTTTTAAGTTAACCCAAGCGTACGCGCATTTTTCGTAAATTTGCAGAACTTTATGAAAAGCGTAAACCTTGCCTCATCAAAAGGCACCTTTGACGATTTTAAAAAAGACATCTTAAATGATTTCTATATCACGTCGTTGAGTCGACAGGTGAGTATTTTGGGAAGAAAAGAAGTCCTCTCTGGTAAAGGTAAGTTCGGCATTTTTGGAGATGGCAAAGAACTCGCCCAAATAGCCATGGCTAAAGTGTTCGAAAACGGCGACTTTAGATCTGGTTACTACCGCGATCAAACCTTTATGATGTCGATTGGCGCACTCAAACCCAAACATATTTTCGCAAGTGTTTACGGTCACGCGGATCCCATTGCTGAACCCATGTCTTCGGGAAGGCAAATGGTTGGACATTTTAATACAGATACGCTTGACAGTAAGGGAAATTTACTCCCGCTGGTTGAAACAAAAAATTCCTATTCTGATGTTTCGTGTACCGCAGCCCAAATGCCACGATTGCTTGGGCTAGCGCATGCATCAAAGCTTTTTAGAAAGGTCGATTCCATGCAAGACAAAGCCCTTTCTAATGACGGAAACGAAGTCGCTTGGGGTACCATTGGCAACGCAAGTACTAGTGAAGGCCTATTCTTTGAAACACTAAACGCTGCTGGCGTTTTACAAGTTCCTATGGTCGTTAGTGTTTGGGACGATGGCTACGGTATTTCTGTTGACAATTCACATCAAACGGTTAAGGAAAGTATTTCCAAAGCTATGGCAGGGATGCAACGCAATGAAAACGTTAAAGGTCTTGAAATCATTGAGGTTGTGGGTTGGGATTATGCGGCTCTTATAGAAGCCTATACTCGTGCAAGCAATTTAGCACGAACAGAACACGTGCCTATTTTGGTACATGTTACAGAACTTACACAACCTTTAGGGCACTCCACATCTGGTTCGCACGAACGCTATAAATCGGATGAGCGTTTGGCATGGGAAAAGGAATTTGATTGCAATAAAACCTTTAGAAAATGGATTATTGCCCAAAACATTGCTACTGAAAGCGAAATTGCTGCCCTTGAAGAGAAAGCCACATTAAAAGCTAAAGAAGCTAAAACCACAGCTTGGAACAGCTATTTAGCCCCCATTCAAGCAGAGCAAAAAGAAGCTCACGAATTGGTGCAAAAAATGGCGCAAGAGTTCCCAACAAACAACGAACTTGCTTCCTTAGTAGCCTTGCTTGCGAAAAAGAATACCGTGTACAGAAAATCTGTTTACACATCAGTTCGAGAAGCCTTGTTATTGACTAATGGAAAAAATGCACAAACAAGAACCGCATTAGCCAATTGGTGGAAAAACAAACAACAAGAAACCCAAAAATTATACAGCGATTCACTTTACAATGAATTTGAGAATTCATCCTTACATGTGCCTACCATTCCTGCAAAATACGCGGACGAAGCCACCATGGTTGACGGACGTGTGGTGTTGCGAGACAACTTTGACGCATTGCTAAAAAAACATCCAAAAATGCTTGTCTTCGGAGAGGACAGTGGGAAAATTGGCGATGTAAATCAAGGACTAGAAGGGCTACAAGAAATTTACGGTGAAGAACGCGTTGCCGATCGAGGCATTCGTGAGGCAACCATCATTGGCGAAGGCATTGGCATGGCATTTAGAGGCTTACGCCCTATTGCCGAAATTCAATATTTAGATTACGTGCTCTATGCATTACAACTCATGTCCGATGATTTGGCAACATTGCATTATCGCACAAGAGGAAAACAGGCCGCTCCGCTGATTATAAGAACGCGTGGACACCGTTTAGAAGGGATTTGGCATTCCGGATCGCCCATGGGTGGTTTGGTAAGTTTATTGCGTGGTATGTATCTTTTGGTGCCGCGAAACCTCACCCAAGCAAGTGGTATGTACAATACACTCTTACAAGGTCGCGATCCTGCCCTTGTTATTGAGCCGCTTAACGGATATAGACTCAAAGAAAAACAACCTGAGAACTTTGGCGAATTTACCGTGCCTATTGGGGTAGCCGAACAACTACGTACGGGTACAGATATCACCGTTGTATCCTACGGCTCTACCTTGCGATTGGTGCAAATTGCCGCCGAAAAATTAGTTAAATTGGGTATTAATGCTGAAGTAATTGATGTACAATCGCTTATTCCCTTCGACTCAACCGCAGTTATTGGCGCAAGTGTCCAAAAAACAAACCGTTTACTCATTGTAGATGAGGACGTTCCTGGTGGTGGAAGCGCCTATATCCTAAGCCAATTACTGGAAAAACAAAACATCTATCAACACTTAGATAGCCAACCCACATTGCTAACCGCAAAAGCACATCGCCCAGCATACGGCACAGATGGCGACTATTTCTCTAAACCTTCCATTGAGGATGTAGTGGAAAAAGTATATGCCATTATGCATGAGGTAAAACCGAATCAGTTTCCTGCACTTTAGGAGAGATAGTAGAGATTAGGCAGTTTCTGTTAGTAAAGCTGTCAGTTCGAGCCTGCCTGTCGGCAGACAGGTGATTTTCGATAGAAAATTGTATCGAGAACTACTAAGCCACTTTACTAAGCAATTGCTGTAAGGCCTCCCCTTCCGAAATAGGAACAGCATCAACGCCTTTAGCTGCCAAATCCGCCTTCTTAATAACACCCAAAATAGGAACGATTGATTTTAGCGGATAACGCCGTGCAGCCTGCTCGATTTCTTTTAAAAAAAACGGATGTATACCCAATGCTTTTGCTGCCGTATCCGGGTTTTTTGAGGGTAAGCCGTGGTACGTCAACAACTGCATATAAAATTTATACAAGCTATTGATGGTTCCCAAAAGCGGATGTTGTTTTGGATGGCGTCCAAAGTAATGCACAATTTTATATGCCTGTGCCACATTACCCGTACCCAAGGCTTTACGCAGTTCAAAATTATTGTATTCCTTACTGATGCCTACATGTTGTTCGATATGCGTTGCCGAAATTGTTTCTCCTTCTGCTACAACAAGACAAAGTTTATCCAATTGATTGTTTAGCGTACCCAAATCGGCACCCACACTTTCTGCCAACACCGCCGCTGCTTTGTAATCTATACTGCGTTTCATAGCGCGCACACGTTGTTCTATCCACGAAGGCAATTTGTTGTCATAAAGCTTTTTACTCTCCACTATCGTTCCAATTTTCTGAATGGCTTTCGAGAGTTTTTTACGTTTGTCTAGCTTTTTGTTTTTGTAACATATCACCAAAACCGTTGTGGGTTGTGGCTGTTCAGCGTATGCCGTTAATTGCTCCATAGCACGGCTGAGTTCATGCGCTTCGCGCACCACTACCAATTGGTAGTCTGCCATCATAGGAAACCGCTTGCATACCGAAACAATTTCTTCTATGGACGTATCTTTTCCATACAGTATGGTTTGATTAAAATCGCGCTGGTCTTCGGGCAGTACGGTTTCAATAAGTAAGTTGCTAATCTCATCAATAAAAAAAGGCTCATCCCCCATTAAAAAGTAGATGGGCGAGAAATTTCGCTGCGAAATAGCACTCTTTACCGATGCGTATGCGTCCAATGAAAAATAATTTAGCACTTTTGTGGTTATGCAACAGTTGGCATTTCCACCTTTTAGCTTTAAAACCAAAAGTAACGAAAACAAACGCACTATTTTTGATCCCATTCGAAAAAAGTTTGTGGTCCTTACACCCGAAGAATGGGTGCGCCAACATGTGGTGCAAGACTTACTGCAAAAGGGCATTAGCAAAACACGCCTTAGTGTGGAAAAACAATTTGATTTGATGGGACAACAAAAACGCTTTGATGTGGTTGTGGCGGGAAAAAATGCTACTATTAATTTATTGGTAGAATGCAAAGCACCCTCCATACAAATCACACAACATACTTTTGACCAGATTGCACGCTATCAATTGGCCTTAAACGCCTCTTTTTTGATGCTTACCAATGGACTACAACACGTATATTGTCAGATAGATACGGAGAACGAAACCTATCGGTTTATAGAAGAATTTCCGCTAAACCAACTGCAACTATGAGTCTTGCCATTGCCATACTGAATTACAACGGTGCCGACTTGCTAAAGCGGTT
>JAACDD010000044.1 GCA_009937085.1 Bacteroidota bacterium | reverse complement strand
CTTGGTCTGCAGGATTTGAACCAGAGGGAATTTCTGACAAAGAAATTGAATCATTAGAAAAACTTTTTAATTTATAAATATGAACAGATTAGTAGGTAGATTGCCTAAAGTAGGAATTCGTCCAGTTATTGATGGACGTGAAGCCGGTGTCCGTGAATCATTAGAGGATCAATGTATGGACATGGCAAAAGCCGCAGCAAAACTTATCGAAACGCATTTAAGATTCCCAAGTGGTGAGCAAGTAGAATGTGTTATTGCTGATACAACAATAGGGGGTGTAGTTGATGCCGCTGAATGCGCAGACAAGTTTAAAAGAGAAGGGGTTGAAGTTTCACTTACGGTAACTCCATGTTGGTGTTATGGAACTGAAGTTATGGACACCGATCCTCTAATGCCAAAAGCCGTTTGGGGCTTTAATGGTACAGAAAGACCTGGTGCCGTTTATTTAGCTGCAGCCTTGGCAGGATACTCACAAAAGGGCTTGCCTGCATTTGGGATTTACGGAAAAGAAGTTCAAGATGCTGGTGACCTTAGTATTCCATTCGATGTTGAAGAAAAAATCCTTCGTTTTGTAAAGGCTGCACTAGCAGTAGCGCAAATGAACGGAAAATCATATTTATCCATTGGATACAGTTCAATGGGTATTGCCGGTTCGATGGTTGATGTTAATTTTTTGCAGGACTATTTTGGAATACGCGCAGAATTTGTAGAGTCCGTTGAGCTGCTACGTCGTATGGACGAAGGAGTCTATGACGAAGAAGAATTTAAAAAGGCCATGGATTGGACCAAAAAATTCTGTAAAGAAGGAAAAGATTATAACGAAGCGTCTCGTCAAAAAACAGAAGAACAAAAGGAAAAAGAATGGGAAACGGTTGTTAAAATGACCCTGATTTGTCGTGATCTTATGTCTGGAAATCCTAAGCTTGCAGAAAAGGGATTTGGAGAAGAAGCGAAAGGAAGAAACGCTATCATTGGTGGATTCCAAGGACAAAGGCAATGGACGGATTACCAGCCAAATGCTGACTTTACAGAAGCTATTCTCAATTCTTCATTTGATTGGAACGGAATTAGACAACCGTATATGTTTGCAACAGAAAATGACTGTCTAAATGCCATTTCTATGTTATTTGGACATTTATTGACTGGAAAAGCGCAGCTGTTTTCAGATGTAAGAACGTATTGGAGTTCAGATTCTGTTGAGCGTGTTACAGGTAAAAAACTATCGGGAATTGCGAAAGATGGTATTATACACCTTATCAATTCAGGCTCTACATCATTAGACGCAACTGCACAACAAGAAGACAGTGATGGCAACCCGACAATGAAACCTTATTGGGAAATTTCAGAAGAAGAAGCTGAACGTTGTTTGGAACACACAAATTGGCCTCCTGCAATTAACGAATACTTTCGAGGCGGTGGATTCTCCTCGCAATTTAAGACAAGGGGTGCTATGCCCATGACCATGTCAAGAATAAATTTGGTTAAGGGTATTGGTCCCGTGTTGCAATTGGTTGAAGGATGGAGTGTTGAGCTTCCAGAAGATATCCATATAATCTTAGACGAAAGAACAAATCCAACATGGCCAACCACTTGGTTTGTGCCACGTGTGACTGGCTCAGGTTTTTTCAGAGACGTTTACACGGTTATGTCTAAATGGGGTGCAAATCATGGGGCTATTTCTCATGGTCATATAGGTGCTGATATGATTTCTTTGGCTGCTATGCTAAGAATACCTGTTAACATGCACAACATTTCTGACGAAGATGTATTTAGACCTAGCTCTTGGTCAGCTTTTGGAGAAAATACTGAAAACGCAGATTACCAAGCTTGTAAAAACTACGGACCATTATATGGTTTTTAAATAAAAAATAAAAAAACAACAACATCAATTTAATTAATAATGAATAAGAAAACCGACTTCAAATTTGTAGATTACCTTTGGGACGAACAAAAGGCTGAATCTTTAGGCGATAATCAAGTAGAACTTTTTTTATATCGCTCTAATATCCTAGGAGCAGATCTTCGCATTACCAACTATGGTGGTGGAAACACAAGCTGTAAAACATTTGAAAAAGATCCATTGACTGGAGCCGAGGTTGAAGTCATGTGGGTTAAAGGATCTGGTGGCGATATTGGAACATTAAAAAGAAATGGTATTGCTGGTTTATACACGGATAGATTACGTGATCTAAAAAAGGTTTACAGAGGACTCGAACATGAGGACGAGATGGTAGGGCTTTTTAATCACTGTATTTATGACCTTGACAGCAAAGCACCATCTATAGACACGCCATTACATGGTTTACTCCCTTTTAAGCATATAGATCACCTACACCCGGATGCTTTAATTGCTATTGCAGCAGCAAAAGACGGTGAACAGGTTACCAAAGAGATTTGGGGTGACACCATGGGTTGGGTCCCTTGGCAGCGACCCGGTTTCGATTTAGGCCTTCAACTAGAGAAGTGTTTGGCTGACAATCCAGGAATTAGAGGTATTGTATTGGGAAGTCATGGTTTATTTACATGGGGAGATACTTCATATGAGTGCTATATCAACAGCCTAGAAGTTATCGAAGCTGCCTCACAATATATTGAAGACAAGATTAAAGAAAATGGCTCTGTATTTGGTGGCGCCATCAAAGAAAGTCTTTCAGGAGATGATAGAAAAAAACAGGCTGCCTTAATCGCTCCTCTTTTACGCGGGTTGTGTTCTTCTGAACAGCGTATGGTTGGTCATTTTGACGATCAAGATGTTGTATTGGAATTTATTAATAGTAACGATTTAGGGAAACTTGCTCCAATGGGAACTTCGTGTCCGGATCACTTTCTTAGAACAAAAATATGTCCTCTTGTGTTGCCTATTAGCGCAGAAGCAGATCTTTCAGATACTTCCAGCATTAGTGAGCAATTGCAACCTTTGTTTGAATCGTATAGAAAAGACTACTTGGACTACTATGAAAATCACAAACATGCAAATAGCCCATCCGTTAGAGATTGTAATCCTGTAATAATACTTTACCCAGGTGTTGGCTTGTTTAGTTTTGCTAAAAATAAGCAAACCGCAAGAGTAGCAGCAGAGTTTTACGTTAATGCCATCAATGTGATGCGCGGAGCTGAAGCCATTTCAAGTTACACCTCGCTTCCACGTCAAGAAGCATTTGACATTGAGTACTGGTTGCTTGAAGAAGCAAAACTTCAGCGTATGCCAAAAGAAAAACCGCTTTCAAGACAAGTTGCTTTGGTAACAGGCTCAGGTGGAGGTATTGGTCGTGCGATAGCAGATAAGCTAATTGCAGAAGGAGCAGTAGTGGCTTTTTCAGATATTTCCGATGAGTTTTTAGCAGATGCAACAGCAAATTATTCTGCAGATCAGGCCATTGCAATAAATTGTAATGTGACTAGCGCTGAAGAAGTTGATAATGCATTCAAGCAAACGGCATTGGCTTTTGGAGGTGTAGATATTATTGTTCACAGTGCTGGATTGGCGATTTCAAAATCAATTGATGATACAACCCAAAAGGATTGGGAGCTATTACAAGGCGTTCTTGTTAAGGGACAATTCATGCTAGCACAGAGTGCAACGAAAATTTTCAAGAAACAAAACTTAGGTGGGAATATTGTCAATATTGCAAGTAAAAACGGCCTTGTTTCTGGCCCAAACAATGTGGGTTACGGAACGGCAAAAGCTGCTCAACTTCATATGTCTCGTCTATTAGCTGCTGAGCTCGCTAAAGAAGATGTACGTGTCAATACGGTTAATCCTGATGGCGTTATTGTAGGAAGTAAAATTTGGGAAGGCGATTGGGCAGAAGGACGCGCTAAGGCCTACGGTATAACTGTTGAAGAATTACCCGCTTATTACGCAAAAAGAAATCTATTAAATAAGATTATCACACCAGATGATATTGCAAATGGCGTATTTGTGTTTTTAGGTATTCTTGATAAATGTACAGGAAACACGCTTAATGTTGATGGAGGGGTGTCAAACGCCTTTGTTCGATAAGTATTGATTCTTTAGAACGAGTAACATGACAGATTGTATAGCGGTTATCGATATCGGTAAGACGAACAAAAAAATATTATTGTTTGATAAATTATTCAAAGTAATTTACAGGAAATTTATTCGATTTCAAGAGTTAACTGACGATGATGGTTTTCCTTGTGATGATATTGATGCCATAGAAAAATGGATTTTTTCAGAAATTAAAAGCGTACAAGAGCAAGGTATTTATAACATTAAAGCCATTAATTTCTCAACGCATGGCGCCACGGTTGTTTATTTAGATAAAGATGGAAATCGAGTTGCTCCAGTCTATAACTATTTTAAAACCTTAGACGATATTGATTTTAAGCCGCTGTATGATAAATGGGGTGGTGCAGACGATTTTTCTAGAGAAACGGCTTCCCCTGCTTATGGGATGCTAAATAGTGGTTTACAAATGTATTGGCAAAAGCATTGCAAACCTCAACACTGGGAAAAAGTAGCGCATATCCTTCATTACCCACAATACTTAAGTTACTTATTCACGAAAAATGCAAAAGCCGATTTTACTTCTATAGGTGCACATACAGCTTTGTGGAATTTTGATAACATGCAATACCATTCTTGGGTTACTGATGAGGGTATCAAGCTACCGCTTCCAGAAGATGGTTCAAAAGCTACTGTTGTTGATGTCAATGGCCAACAAATTGCTGTTGGCATGGGGCTTCATGATAGTTCTGCTTCAATTGTACCGTTGCTAAGAAAAAGTAAAGAAGAGTTTGTGTTGCTGTCGACAGGAACATGGATTATATGCATGAATCCGTTTAGTAAAGAAAAGCTTACACTAGAGCAACTTCAGAAAAATTGCTTGTGCTTTATGACACCAAGCAAACAACAAGTAAAATCCTCCATGCGATTTTTGGGTCATGCACACGAATTATATTCCGAGGCTTTGAGTGCTCATTTTAGTGTCGATGTTGACACGCATATGTCTTTGGATTTAGATAAGGATTTAGTTCAAAAAACAATAGATAGTAATAGAACATTTCTGTTGCCACAAGTTGTTGACGGTACCTTTAAGGTTGATACAAAAACCTTACAGCCCTTCACTACCTATCAAGATGCTTATTGTCAGCTTATGTTTGAAATCAGTACCAAAGTTGTGAATGATGTAAAACTTATTTTAGATGAGGAAAGTACTATAAAGCATCTCTTTTTATCAGGGGGTTTCAATAACAACTCTTGGTTTGTGTATTTTATTGAACAGTTAATGCCAAACTTCACTCTTGAACTCTCAGATATTAAAAATGAAAGCGCTCTAGGCGCTGCGCTTTTGATGGATTCATACTTAGCTTAATTTAAAATGTACTCTTTTTAGTAAGAACAAAATAAGTTTAATATAAGTTAAGTGTGAAATCCAATTCTTTCATGTTTGCTTTCTTTTTTGCTTTTATTGAGCGCTCTCTAGTGTAAGCCTCCGAATTAGTCTTAAACGATTCAATATGTACTATTTTCCAAGGAATCCCTCCCTAAGTGGCCTTACTTCTTCCAGAGT
>JAACDD010000043.1 GCA_009937085.1 Bacteroidota bacterium | reverse complement strand
TAACGCCTCAGAAACGGTACTTCAAAACGTATCCTTACAAGATATTTCCGCCACGCAAATTCGATTGGAAAAAAAGGGGGACAGGCTTAAGAATTGGCTTCCAGTGAGTGTTTTCACTTACATACAAATCCACCAACTATTTAGTGATACTTAATCTTCCGCAGTATCCGTTGCGTATCTTTTAGGCTTTGGTAGGCGCTTTCGCCTTGTTTTTTCATGATGCCCGAGAGGTCATGCAGCTTGTCTTTGGCTTCTTCAAATCCGTTGAGGTAGCACAACATATAGGTTGGTGCCAAATTGATGATATCCGCTTTTTCGTTTTTGGTAAGGCTGGTGCTTTTACGCAGTTTTTCGCAAAGGGAGTTGTTGGCGTTATAGATATGATGCAATAGCTTTTTTTCAAATCTAGGCGGTGAAAATAAAAACTCGGAGTCAATTTGATACGATCCCTTATCATCAAACAAAAAAGACATGCGCTCTAAGGGATAGTATTTAAAGCTATCGTTAAAACCCAAACGCACATATTCAATAAGACTAAACGAATGCGCATCCACTTCAATTTCCACCTCATCGTGTGCGGAGTAAAATAATTTTACATGCTCATTGATAAGCTCCACATCTACGCGCGAGAAATAGCTGTTGTCTTTTACTCGTTTTTCCAGTCCAGCCCAACACACCACAAACGATTCTTTAAACACTTTGTATTGCGGGTGTAAGTTGCTGTCGTAGCGGTTTACAAAGTCAATCACCCCATCAAGCGTAAGCTCTATGTTGTTGTGGGCATGCTTTTCGATTTCGGCAACAACTTCGGAGTTGATATCCTTAATTTCTAGATCAAAAACCTTAGACATGGAAATACTTCCATCTCTAAAAAACACGGAACCGCCGTAATATTTCCAGATATTTTTTCGCAATGCCGTCATTTTTTCGGTTGGTCTAATGGTTACCAGTCCAACTACTTTTCCTTCAGCCAAGTGCGGAAAGTGGATGTTTTCGTAGAGTACTACGGGCGGATTTTCCATATAGGCATTGATGAGGTTTTGCAGTTTCGCATCGTCAAAAAAGTCAACGCCACAAATGTCATTGTCTTCGTCCTTGACGCCTACCACGATGTAGGAGTTGTTTTTGGGGTTTGAGTTCGATAGCGCACAAATATGTTTTAAAAACTTAGCCTTTCCTTCTCTTACACCTAAGTTTAGTTGTCTTTTTTTATCGTAAAAACTGTTCTCATCGTTATGCGCTAGCAGGTTTTTGATGAGCAGTCTTTTGTTAATCATGACCTCAATTTCTAACAAAGGTAAAAAGCTTTGCGCTCTCTTTTTGTAATCAACATGGGAAACGCTACTTTTAACCTATTATTAACAAACCTGCAGCACTTTTTTTTTGATTTTGCGGCTGCAATTGGAAACACCTAAATTATGAGCGACACCGCTGTAGATATTAAAGCGTTAAATGAACGGATAGAGAAAGAAAGTGCTTTCATAGATATCCTTACTCTTGAAATGAACAAGGTTATTGTGGGGCAACAACAGATGGTAGAACGCCTCCTCATTGGACTATTGGGGCAAGGGCATATTTTACTTGAAGGCGTTCCTGGGTTGGCAAAAACACTAGCCATTAACTCCCTGAGTAAAGCCGTAAAAGGAAGTTTTAGCCGTATTCAATTTACCCCTGACTTGCTTCCCGCAGACGTGATTGGAACGATGATTTACAACACCAAGGAAAACGATTTTAGCATTAAGAAGGGTCCTGTATTTGCCAACTTTGTTCTTGCAGATGAAATCAACCGTGCGCCTGCCAAAGTCCAATCAGCCCTGTTAGAGGCGATGCAAGAAAAGCAGGTCACCATTGGAGATGAGACCTTTAAACTAAAGCTGCCGTTTTTGGTTATGGCAACCCAAAACCCCGTAGAACAAGAAGGAACCTATCCGCTTCCTGAAGCGCAGGTTGACCGATTTATGCTTAAGGTGATTATTGATTATCCAAAACTTGCAGATGAACAACTTATTGTTCGCGCAAATTTGAACGATTCTTTTGGCACGATAAAGCCTGTTATTTCAACGGCTCAAATCAACAAAGCGCAAAAAGCCGTTCGTGAAGTGTATATGGATGAAAAAATTGAAAAGTATATTTTGGATTTGGTTTTTGCCACACGCTATCCCGACCAATATAAACTGCAATCGCTAAAACCGCTTATCAGTTTTGGGGCATCGCCAAGGGGGAGTATCAACTTGGCAACAGCGGCAAAATGCTATGCCTTTATAAAACGCAGAGGCTATGTGATTCCGGAAGATGTACGTGCCGTTATTTTTGACGTGTTGCGTCACCGTATTGGCATTACGTATGAGGCAGAAGCAGAAAATATTACAGCGGAAGATATCATTCAGCGCATTGTAAATGCGGTAGAAGTACCTTAGAACAATCCCACATTTTTTGATATGGATACAAAAGAGCTTTTAAAGAAAGTTCGTAAGATTGAGATTAAAACCCGCCGACTTAGTAATCATATTTTTGGGGGGGAATATCAAAGCACCTTTAAAGGTCGTGGTATGACCTTTAGCGAGGTGCGTCAATACCAATATGGCGACGATGTACGTGCCATAGATTGGAATGTTACTGCGCGCTATCAAGAACCCTACGTAAAGGTTTTTGAAGAAGAACGCGAACTTACGCTCATGCTTTTGGTAGATGTTAGTGGCTCCGCTAATTTTGGAACACAGCAACAGCTCAAACGCGATACGATTACCGAAATTGCAGCAACGCTTGCCTTTTCTGCCTTGCAAAACAACGATAAAGTTGGGCTACTTCTTTTTTCCGATGAAGTAGAACTTTTCATTACACCCAAAAAGGGGAAGTCACATGTGCTTCGCATCATTCGTGAGTTGTTAGAACAAAAACCAAAAAGCCCAAAAACAAACCTTTCTACTGCCTTGGAGTTTATGAGTCGCATTCTTAAAAAACGGGCTATTGTATTTGTACTTTCCGATTTTCTTGACTCCGATTACAATCAAGCGGTGCAGTTGGCTGCACGCAAGCACGACCTCACGGGCATTCGCCTTTTTGACCCCATGGAGGCCAAACTTCCAGCCGCAGGATTACTGTATATGAAAGACGCTGAGACAGGCAGTAATAAATGGGTGAATAGCTCATCCAAAAGTGTACGCACGGCCTATGCACTAGCACACCGAAAAACAGCAGATTATTTCAGTGGGCAATTTACGCGTCATGGCGCCGGAGCTATTTCATGTGCTACAAACGAAAGCTATGTCAAAAAACTGCTAACCTATTTTAAAAGCCGTGGATAGATTATTGCGCTTATTGGTTTTGATTTTTGGCACCACCTTGGCAATGGCACAAACACAAGTGACCATAAGTGCAGATACGCTATCCGTAAAACTCGCCGAGCAAATCAATATAAAAATCGCCATTTCAACAGCTGAAAATCCGCAAATTCAGTTTCCGCCACTGCAAGCGTTTCGTCCGTTTGAAGTGATAGACACCACAGCCGTTGACACCCTCGTTTTAAATAAGATTAAAACGTTCACAAAAACCTATGCAGTGATTCATTTTGACACGGGACAAATCACGTTACCGGCTCAAAAAGTAGTTGTTGATGGGAATTTATTTTCCACAGATTCGCTGCAAATCCAAGTGAATGATGTTATGGTGGACACCTTGCAACAACCGCTGTTTCCCATTAAAACCATTTTGCCAATGGCAAAAAATACCACAGGTTGGTGGAAGCCCTACGCCTATGGTTTTATCATTTGCCTCCTTCTTGCGTTGGGATATTTTTTGGCATCTCGAACACAACAACGTATACGTGCCAAACGACGTAAACTTCCCCCTTTTGAGCGTGCTATTCAAGCCTTGCAAGCGTTAGAAAACAAGCAGTTAGACAAACAAGAGGAGTACAAAGGATACTACTCCGAAATGACAGACATTGTAAAAAGTTATTTGGAAGATGAAGCGCATATAGATGCACTCGAAAGTACATCAGATGAACTCTTGACAAAACTGGAATTACTTCGCGATACAGGAAATTTAGACTTAACGTCTGAAACCACAGACCACCTACAAGAAGTGTTACGCACTGCTGATTTGGTAAAGTTTGCACGTGCCATGCCCGAAGAACGATTGGCGCGTTTAGATAGATCGAAAATTGAGGCCGTTGTAAAAGAAACCCAAGCTGCACTCCCCGAACCTACTGAAGAAGAACGCCTTCAAAACGAGGCGTACGCACGCATGCGACGCAAGCAACAACAGCGCAAACGCCTACAAATAGCAGGACTTTCTGCACTCGGAGTTGTAGTCGTTGTCGCTGCTGTAATGATTTTCAACTACGGGGCCATGCAAGCCAAAGACCGTGTTTTTGGACACCCAACCCTGGAATGGCTGGAACAAGATTGGGTTACAAGCAGCTACGGCATTTCCGAAATGCAGCTTGAAACACCAGATGTTTTGGGGCGTAAGGCATTGCCAAACCGATTGCATCAACAGTTTGTGTTGGGCAGCTTAGAGGATGCTTTCTTGATCGTGTTATACATGGAGCACACCAAATCCAAAGAAGAGCAAACCATTGACTTACAACAAAAAGTGGATAATGTGATTGGCTATTTTGACAGCATGGGCGCAACCAATATCTTTCAAAAACAAAACGATTATTCTACAACTTCGGGTATTGAGGGCATTGCAGCATCAGGGTCGTTTGATTGGACAAAGAAAAACGGCAAATCCCAGCGCAAAACCTACGAGGTGTATCATTTTACAGAAAACAAAGGTTTTCAACAATTGCAATTGGTTTACGATCGCGACGATAGTTATGCCAAAGAACTCATTGAACGTATTTTGGAAAGTATTGCATTTAAAACCGAAACCCCATGACGGAATATACATTTGCCAACCCTGAATTTTTCTGGGGACTTTTAGCTATCCCACTTCTTGTGGCGTGGCATATATTCTCACGGAAAAAGCAAGTAGCGCATGTACTTAATCCAAGTGTAAAGGCCTTTACTAAATCGGGAAGTTTGCCCAAATGGCAAGCTATTTTGGTCGTGTTGCGCATGTTCGCAATTGCACTTATTGTAGTGGCTTTGGCACGTCCGCAAACGCAAGATGTAAGCACGCAAACCAAAACAAACAAAGGCATTGATATTGTGATGGCCATTGACGTTTCGTCAAGTATGCTTGCCCGCGATTTAAAACCCAACCGTTTATCGGCACTTAAAAAAGTTGCCGCTGATTTTATTTCCAAACGCACTTCGGACCGCATTGGATTGGTAGTCTATGCAGGCGAGAGCTACACCAAAACACCCATTACTTCCGACAAAGCACTTGTTGTTGATGTACTTGGTAAAATAAACTTTGACGGCGTAATTAACGACGGAACTGCTATTGGAATGGGACTTGCCACAGCAGTGAACCGCCTACGTGACAGCAAGGCCAAAAGCAAGGTTATCATTCTGCTGACAGACGGGGTAAACAACACAGGTTTTGTTGATCCAAAAACCGCTGCCGGATTGGCAAGTTCTTTTGGTATCAAAACCTATACCATTGGACTGGGAAGTAATGGTACTGCGCCAGCGCCTGCAGCTGTTAGACCAGACGGTACTTTTATTTATCAGCTTAAAAAGGTTGAAATTGATGAGGACTTGCTAAAATCCATTGCAGCCGTTACGGGAGGCAGCTATTATCGGGCTACGAACAACAAGAAATTAGAGGCCATTTATGAAGAGATAAATAAGCTTGAACGGACAGAGGTGGAAGAAATTCGCTACACCAAATACCACGAACAGTTTCGTGTGTTTGTTTTTTGGGCCATTGCAGCGCTTTTGCTAGAATGGATATTACGTCACACCCTTTTTAAATCGGCAATGGCATGATACAGTACGAACAAACCCTATATTTTTATTTGCTGTTGCTTATCCCGGTTTTGGCATTGGGATATACGCTATTTACCCTTTGGAAAAAACGCGTGCAGCAATCGCTTGCTACAGCACCAATGTTGGCACATATTGCGCCCGAACGATCGTTTTTTAAAGGTTGGGCAAAGCAAGTTTTGTTGTGGTTGGGATTGGCATTTATATGTTTTGGATTAGTCAATCCGCAAATAGGCACTGAGTTAGAAACCGTAAAGCGCGAAGGGGTAGATTTGGTATTTGCCATTGATGTGTCTAAAAGTATGCTGGCAGAAGATATTGTGCCAAATCGATTGGAAAAAGCCAAGCGATTAGCAAGTGAACTCATCAATCAATTGGTCAGCGACCGTGTGGGTATTATCGCCTATGCTTCATCGGCTATTCCGCATTTGCCCATTACTACCGACTATACTGCAGCGCGTATGTTTTTAACGTCTCTGGACACCAATATGATTTCCTCGCAAGGAACAGCAATTTCGGCAGCTACAAGATTAGCAGAAACTTATTTTGATGATGAAAATCAAAGCAATAGAGTGGTATGCATCATCTCAGATGGCGAAGATCATGGCAAAGATGCACTTATGGCTGCCAAGCAAGCCGCCGCAGAAGGCATTACTTTTTTCACTGTTGTTGTGGGTACCGAAAAAGGCTCTGTGATTCCAATTAAACAAGGCAATACAGTTTCCTATAAAAAAGATGCAGCGGGTGAAGTAGTAATCACCAAAAGCGATTTTGAACAGATGAAGTCCATAGCCGAAGAAACGGACGGACTATTTTTAGAAGGCAACAATACCGAATCCGTTGTAACAGCGATTATAGATCGCCTTAAAGAAATGGACAAACAAGAGTTTGAAGCCAAACAATTTGTTAAATTCAAAGACCAATTTCAATGGTTTTTGGGAATTGGATTATTTTTGATTGTATTAGATTTATTTTTGTTTTATCGAAAAACCCAATGGCTTAAAAAGTTAAACCTATTTCATGATGCGTAAATTATTTTGTATTGTTTTTTGGTTGCCGCTTATGGTTGCTGCGCAAGATGAAACGCGCATACAGCAAGCCGAAAATTATATTTTTGAGGGCAATGAAGCGTTTGACGCACTTGATGGTGTAGCGGCAGAAAAAAACTACCGCCGTGCGATAGCAACAGGCACAAAAACCGATATTGCACGTTTTAATATGGGCGCTACGTTGCAGCAAGACAATTATGTGGATGAGGCACTTCGTGCCTATGCTGATGTAACCAAAACCACAAAAGAACGTCCCAACAAACACCGTACGTTTCATAATATTGGCAATGCGCTGATGCAAATCAAAGACTACAAAGGGGCTGTAGAAGCCTATAAAAACGCCCTTAGAAACAACCCCAATGACGACGAAACCCGCTATAACTATGCGTTAGCGAAGAAAATGCTAGAAGACGAAAATCAAGATCAAGACCAAGAGGATCAGGACAATCAAAACAACAAGGATAATCAAGATCAGCAAAAGGATAAAAATCAGGATCAAGAGGGAGAGAACGATAAAGAGCAAGAGGGCGAAAATCAGCAAGACAACAAAGACGAGTCTGACGACGAAGGCGAAAACGAAAAGGACGAAAAAGAGTCGGATAAAAACGATGAACAAGACCAACAAGGGGACGACGAAAAAGAACAGCAACCACCACAAGCAAGTCCTGCACAGCTATCGCCACAACAGGTTCAGAATTTGTTAGAAGCCATGAGTAACGAAGAGAAAAAAGTACAAGACAAAGTAAACGCCAAAAAAGCGAAAGCAGTTGGCACAAAAAGTAAAAAAGATTGGTAATGAACAAAAAGGTGATTTGGTGTTTGTTGCTTGTCTTGGCGGTATCGTCAAGGCTTTTTGGGCAAGTTTCGTTTGAAGCTACAGTGAGCAAGAACGAACTCGGCATCAACGAACGCCTTCGTGTGGAGTTTACCATGAACACCGATGGCGATAATTTTAAACCGCCTTCATTCAATGGATTTCGTGTTGTTGCTGGACCTAATCAGTCGGTGAGTAATATGTTTGTAAACGGAAAGCGATCGTTTTCTAAAAGCTATACCTATTTTTTGACCCCGCTCAAAAAAGGAACAGTAACGATTGGTCAAGCCCTAATTGAAATTGACGGGAATGTGTATAAAACCAGCCCGGTAAAAGTAGTTGTAAAAGATGCGGTTGCGATTCCAAAAAACCCAAACGACCCAAATTATATCGCTTCTGAAAACCTACATTTGGTAGCCGAATTATCTAAAAGTAGTGTGTATATAAACCAGCCAGTATCCGTTATATACAAGCTCTATTTTGGCGGCAAAGTAAGACCGTCAGACGTAAACCCGATAGATATGCCTGAGTACAAAGACTTTTGGTCGCAGGACATTCCTTCAAGGCGTACCATAGAAAGAGAAATGTACAAAGGCAAACTGTACAATTTTGTCGCCTGGCAGCAAACGGTTTTGTATCCGCAACGTGCGGGAAAACTTCCCATTGCTCCATTAACCCTTGACGTACAGTTAGATGTTCCCACCAATCGCCGTGACTTTTTCGGAAATGAAATTTACACGCAAGTAGCACGAACCATAACTGCAGGAAAACGCACCTTAACCGTTTTGCCTTTCCCAGAAGAAGGAAAGCCAAACAACTTTAACGGTGCAGTAGGCGCATTTGATTTAGAGGTCAAAACATCCAAAAACGCCTTGAATGCTTCGGAGTCTTTACAAGCCACGGTACAAGTCAAAGGAAAAGGAAATTTGAAGCTGTTTTCGCTACCCGAACTTGTTACACCAAGCGCACTCGAACGCTACGACCCAGAGTATAAAGAACAAGTAAATACAACCCTAGGCGGAATGCGTGGAAACATTCAAGACACCTATACTTTAGTGCCACAGTTTCAAGGGAAATATCCCATTCCAACTGTTCGGTTTTCCTATTTTGACCCAAGTACTAAATCGTATAAAACATTGACTTCAAAAGAGCTTGTTATTGATGTTATTGAAGGACCAAAAGTAAGAGGTGCAGCATCAAATCCTAGCGTTTCACAAACTGTGGAAATACCCACCATTTCCAATGCCTTTCAGTTTATTGCACAACGTGCAAACTTTAAGCCCATAGCAGCACAAACCTTTATTGGAAGTCTGCTATTCTATGCGTTGTTGCTCATCCCCATTTTGCTATTGTCGATCTACTTACTGCTACGCAAACGCACTCCCGACGCTGCCGTATTGGCACAACGCCATAAGGCTAGATTGGCGAAAAAGTACCTGGGTAAAGCAAAGCGGAACATGTCAGATGCAACTGATTTTTATGTAGCACTGGAAGGAGCACTTCACAACTATGTCAAAGCACGTTTGCATATTCAAACGGCAGATTTTAGCAAAGAAAAAATGGAGGCATTGCTTACCGAAAAAGGGGTTGATACCGAAACCGTTGCATTGTTTATTAAGGTGCTTACTAATTGTGAGTTCGCCCGATACACGCCGAGCTCAAGAAGTAGTATGGAGCAAGATTATGCTACCGCTGTAGAAGCCATAACCCAAATGGACAAACAATTTTAGTTATGAGAACGATTTCACTTTTTGTACTTCTTTCATGTTTTGTGTGCGTAGGGCAGTCACCCGAAGACTTGTTTCGCGAAGGAAACAATGCCTATAATCAGGGCGATTATGAACGTGCCATAGTGTATTATGACTCTATCAATTCGATTGGCGTACACGCTGTTGAGTTGTATTTTAATTTGGGAAATGCGTACTACAAGCAAAACGCAATTGCGTCAAGTATTTTGAATTATGAAAAGGCGCTTTTATTGGACGCAAACAATACGCAAGTGCTGAATAACCTGGCATTTGCCCAAAACATGACGTTAGACCGTTTTTCGCCATTGCCCGAAAGCGACCTTAAAAAAGCAACAGATCGACTGCTATTTTTAACCTCTGTTCGCGGTTGGAGTATTGCTGTGGTAGGTTTCATATGGCTTACAGCATTGTTGTTTTTCTTATATATGAAGTCTGGTAGAAGTGGTACAAAACGGTTGTTTTTCAGTGGGTTTTTTCTAACAGCTATAGGCGCATTGCTGTCTTTGAGTTTAGCTTTGCAACAAAAGAAAACCGTAGAAGACACCCAGCCTGCCATTGTTTTTGCTCAGGAAGAGGACTTTAGAGCTGAGCCAAATTTAAGGGCCGAAGTACTGCTAAACATTCACGAGGGGACAAAAGTTTTTGTACAAGAAGAAGTGGAAGATTGGGTAAAGATAAAGCTCAAAAATGGCGCTATTGGATGGGTCCCACAAAGCAGTATTCAGTACGTTAGCTTTGCTGCAGAATAGGCGCAATTTCGTCTATCGGATTTTTGTCTGTATCAATTTGCTCAAACAAATAAGCACCAAAATTTTGTAGCGGCTCAAAGAACAAAGAGCCTTTAGTTATGTTTTCTGGTAAAAAGGGAACAAAAACGTTAATTTGACCCAAAATCCATATCAAAACCCCACAAATCACCAACCACTTGCACGCACCAAAAAGGGCACCTAACAGCCTATTTAGGAATCCAAGTAAAATCACTTTTGCCAACTTTGTAAGTAGCTTTCCAATCCATGCTACACCAATGATAATACCCACAAACGTAAGCGCAAATGCCAAAAGCGGCAGGTATTCCCACGACACGTATTTTGCTAATATATTGGCGGTAAAACTTGAAAAATGAAGCGCTCCAAAAACCCCTAATACCAAGGCCAACAAGGAGGCAATTTCAACAAAAAACCCACGAAAAGCCCCACGAACAAGTCCGTAGAAAAGCAAACAAACTACAGCAACATCGATATAATTAGGCAGCATACCACAAATGTACGTATAGATTTGTTCCCGATGACGGTACTATGTGTGGAATGTGTATTTTTGCATCTATGATAGAAAGCATCAAGGCGCATATAAACGACGTGGCGGCTTTTACGGGGGCGTCTGCTGACGAAGTGGAACAGTTTCGTATCGCATATTTGGGTAAAAAAGGACATATTACCAAGCTTTTTGCCGACTTTAGAAATGTACCTAACGACCAGAAAAAAGAGTACGGACAATTGCTAAACCAGCTTAAAACCGAAGCGCAAGCTAAGGTTACAGCACTGCAATCAACAGTAGGCGGCAAGGCTAAAACCAAAGGGACTTTAGATGATTTCACACGCCCTGGCCAGCCCATTCCGTTGGGCGCACGCCATCCTATTAGCATTGTTCGAGATAAGGTAATTGATGTGTTTAGTAAAATTGGATATGGCCTTTCTTCAGGACCTGAAGTGGAAGACGACTGGCATAATTTTACCGCATTAAATTTACCCGAGCATCACCCTGCGCGTGACATGCAAGACACCTTTTTTGTGCAAACAGACCCAGATGTGATGTTACGTACGCATACCTCTTCTGTACAGGTGCGTCACATGGAAAGCAATCAACCGCCTATTCGGATTTTATCGCCAGGACGCGTATTTAGAAACGAAGCTATTTCAGCGCGTTCGCACTGTGTCTTTCATCAAGTAGAGGGCTTGTACATTGACCGAAATGTATCTTTTGCGGACCTAAAGCAAACGCTTTTATATTTTACCAAAGCCGTTTTTGGCACGGCTGAAATTCGCCTTAGACCTTCGTATTTTCCATTTACCGAGCCTAGTGCGGAGGTTGATATTTATTGGGGATTAGAAACCGAAGCAGATTATAGAATTACAAAAGGAACAGGTTGGCTTGAAATTATGGGTTGCGGAATGGTAGATCCTAACGTGCTACGGAATTGCGGTATTGACCCAGAGGAATTTTCAGGATTTGCCTTTGGCATGGGCTTAGAGCGTATGGCAATGCTGCTGTATCAAATCGAAGATATTCGCATGTTTTATGAAAACGACGTACGCTTTTTAAAACAGTTTACCTCAGCTAGTTAAGCAACTGACTCAGCGCCTTCATTTTTTTCTTTGCGGATGCTTTTTCGTAAAGTACGTGATACACACAGTGCATTATAGGGTACTTTCCACTAAAAGATGTACTTAGCTCATAGGCCGTTTTGGCGCCGTAATATCCTTCTGCGATCATGGTCATTTCCACTAGCGCAGCTTTAACGGTGTAGCCTTTACCAATCATATTGCCAAGCATTCGATTTCGACTAAAAACGGAGTAAGAAGTAACCAATAAATCACCTAGGTAAGCAGATTTATTGATGTTTCTTTTTTTGTTGTCAATATTTTTGATGAACCGTTTCATCTCTCGCATAGCACTACTTATGAGTACACTAATAAAGTTATCGCCATAACCCAATCCATGCGCCATTCCCACGGCAATGGCATATACATTTTTGAGCGTGGCCGCATATTCTGTTCCCACAACGTCATCGGAGGTTGCTGTGCGAATATAGCTGCAATCAAGTTTGGATTTCATCTGCTGGGCCAGCTCAATATTGGTGCTTGCAACAGTAAGGTAAGACAGTCGTTCCAGTGCTACTTCTTCCGCGTGACAAGGCCCAGTAATGGCACCCAAATGCGCTTCTGGGACATTAAATTTTTCAGCGAGATAATTTCCTACCAGCATTTTGCGTTCTGGAACAATTCCTTTTACAGCAGAAAAAACAATCTTATTTTCAATGGATGCGGTGAGTGATGCTAAAGTGCTATCCAAATAAAATGAGGGAATCGCAATAATAAAAACATCGTAATCCGATGAAATTTCATTTAAACTGGTGTAAAGGGTCAATTGTGCAGTATCAAACTCCACACTACTCAAATAGTTGGGGTTGTGCCCTTCTTGAAGTAAATGTTCATAGATGTTTTCGTTGCGCACATACCAACCTACATTGGTATTGTTTTCACACAAAATTTTTACAAGTGCAGTTGCCCAGCTACCACTACCAAGCACGGCAATTTTAGAAAAATCAGCCAATTTTTATATGTTTTTTAGCATTAAATACTTTAACAAATGTTTCACAACTAGGAGCTTAAATGCGTCTTACCTTGCAAGTGTAAACCTGAAGCAAAAATATTGCTTATTAGTTTTTCATAGTTTAATATGGTTGGTTATAAGAGAGCGCCTTTTCAGGCGCTTTCTTTCTTTTATAGCCATTGCTCCCAAGGAATTCTACTCAACAACAACAAGGTTCCTAATCCGTAGAAAACAGCAATTCTAAAGAACTTCTTGCTATCAGTAGTCGCTTTCTTATGTAACGACCACCCCATGGTAATAAGTACAATGGCCAAGATATTTGTAGTGGGATGCTCCACCAAAAACAAGCGTAGTGTGCTGTCTTTCATCACGGCACCCATGCCATTTTCCCAAGCAGAAAAATAAGGAGAAACGAAATAAGAGGTTAGCCCTATTAACAGCTGAATGTGTGAAAAAATGAGCGCAAAAAGCGAAAGGCGAAGATCGCGATTGCCAAAGCTACGCTTCGCCAACAAGCCCCAAAAACCGTTTAAAAGTGCCAGTACCAACACGGTAAGCACTACATAAGCAAGACGTGAATGTAAAGAAAGAATGATATCCATAATAAATGTGTTACCACAAAAATACAGAATTAAGGCGGTTAATCGTCTTCTGAGACAGAAACGATTTCACTTTCGTGAAGTGGGGGTTGTAGTGTAAGCTTTAAATAGACTTGTGTTAATGTTACTACATCTTTTTCACAGTAACGCACTATACGGCTTACGTCATGTTCCTCGTAGTACACACGCCTCACGTCTGAGCCGTCTATATCGTCTTTGGGCGAAGGAATGCCAAAGAAATGCGCCAGTAACTTTAAGGAAGTGTAGTGTTTATAGTCGCCAAATTTCCAAAGCTCTAACGTATCAAGATGCGGTACTTCCCAGGGTTTTTTGCCCATAAGCTGTAACAGTAAGGGCAACGCCAATTGATGTTTCAGCATACGTCTTGCCAAAAAGGGAAAGTCAAATTCTTTGCCGTTGTGCGCACAAAGCCTATTGTGCTGCGAAGAAAAATGATGATCTAACAATGCTTTAAATGCCTTTAGAAGTTGGTATTCTTCTCCCGAAAAACTTCGTATTCTAAATTGCCTTCCGTCTGAGGTATGGGTAAGATATCCAACAGAAATGCAGACAATTTTGCCAAACTCTGCCCAAATACCTGCGTGTCCGTAGTATTCCGCGGCGGTTAGTTCGTCTGCTTTACGTTTATAAACCGTTTTGGCATCAAACAATTCTTGTGTTTCGGCATCAAGGAGGTTAAAACTTGGTTGTTCAGGAACCGTTTCGATATCCAAAAAAAGGATATGTTCAAGGGGTTGATGCGTTTTCATAGGCTAACATTGCAAAGGCTTCTTCCATATAGCCCAAATAATCTGCAGAATGGCGTACGCCCGGAAGATCTGGGAGTTGTTCGTGACCCAAACGGACTATAATTACATCTTCCTCAGGAAATACAATGGCGTACTGACCGTTGTGCCCACGCATACTAAAAAAGCGTTTGCCCATATGTGACCCTAACCACCAGCCATAGCCGTAGTCATTGCCATTTTCAAATTGTGGCATAGTGGCGTTTTTCACATATTCAGGGCTAAGGAGTTGTGCTCCGTTCCAAACGCCATCATTTTTAAATAACCCAGCAAAACGCGCGTAGTCGCGCGCATTGGAATTAAAACAACAATACGATTTTTCAACACCTTTTTTAGCAGAGTCTAAGCGCCAGTTTGCATCTGCCTGTGCGCCAAGGGGATTCCAAAAATAGCGACGTACTAAATCGGAAATGGTTTCTCCAGTGGCTTCCGTCAATACCAAAGAAAGTAGTTGCGTGCTTCCACTTTGATATACAAATCGTTTGCCCGGCTCATTTTTGATGGGAATGGTTTTCATCACTCGCGTGATGTCACGTGTAATATAGGTGCGCGGCGTGATGGTGAGTAAGTTGTCGTAATCTTCTTTCCAATCTAATCCAGAAGACATGGTTGCCAAATTCCCAACAGTCATTTTATCGGCATATGCGCCTTTTAACCACGGCAAAAAGTCTTTTGCTTTTTGGTCATAACTTTTTACATGGCCTTCCTTTATTGCTTTTTCCAGCGATGCTGCTACAATCGTTTTTACCATTGAAAACGAATTGGTTTTGCTGCTTTTATCAAATCCATCAAAGTATTGTTCGTGCCAAATGGAGTCGTTTTTGATGACAAGAAACGCCACAGTTTTATGATCTTCGTGTAGCTTTTTTAGGGTTTCTGTAGCAGGAACATTGTTGTAATTTGTATGAATTGCCCAAGGCTGAGACGTATCGCTTTTAGGGATTTCACGCACATCGAAATGAATATAATCTTCAAGCCCCGCAGTTGTTTTGCCCAACTCAACGACTTTTAGGCCTAATTCTAGCAGGTAGCCGTAACCCGATACAAATAGCAAAGCAATAAAAATCACAAGTGCAAATGCAATAACTTTAAGGGTCGCTAGTAGTTTTTTCATGTAAGATTTTCAGGGGAAAGTACGAAATTTTATGTTTTTGATACTATTACAGGAGTTTCAACGCTTGTTCTGCATGATAGGAAATAATGATGGAAGCGCCTGCACGCTTAAACGCCATAAGTTGTTCAAGCATCACGGTATCGTGGTCTAACCATCCTTTTTCAGCAGCAGCTTTTAGCATGGCATATTCACCGCTAACTTGATATACCGCAATGGGCACTTGTATTTCATTTGCCAAATCCCGGACAATATCCAAGTAAGCCATACCCGGTTTTACCATAACAATATCTGCTCCTTCTTCAACATCACGGGCTGCCTCAACGAGTGCTTCTTTGCGATTTGCCACATCCATTTGATAGGTTTTTTTATCGCCAAAACCAGGTGCAGAGTCGAGCGCATCACGGAATGGACCGTAAAAAGCAGAAGCGTATTTGGCACTATAGCTCATAATAACGGTATTTACATACCCCGCCTTTTCTAACCCCTGACGAATGGCCAAAACACGTCCATCCATCATATCACTTGGCGCAACAATATCGGCGCCACATTCGGCATGACTAAGCGCCATTTTTGTTAAGACTGCCACTGTTGCGTCGTTTAAAATTTTATCATCTTTTACAATACCATCGTGTCCATAGCTAGAAAAGGGATCCAATGCCACATCAGTAGCAACAACCAATTCAGGAACAGCCTTTTTGATGGCGCGAATGCTGCGTTGCATCAGGCCGTCTGGGTTTAGCGCAGCCAATCCTGTATTATCTTTTTCCGCATCAGCAACTTTTACAAAAAGCAATACGCCTTTTACGCCCAAGTCATAAAGGCGCTTAGCCTCTGCAGTTGCAAGGTCAAGACTAAACCTAAAATAGTCCGGCATTGAAGGGATTTCTGTTTTCGTTTTTGTGCCTTCTACAATAAAAAGCGGCACCATAAAGTCGTTTGCAGTAAGTGTTGTTTCACGAACTAAATCACGCATGGCCGCGCTGCTTCTTATTCGTCGATTTCTATAAAGAGGATACATCATATGCTACACCCAGGTTTTGGGATTTTTTAGAACGGTTATCAGTTTTGCTTCTTCAGTGTTTTCTTTTGGCTGTACGTCATACACCCATTGAACGGTTGGCGGTAAGCTCATCAAAATACTTTCAATACGCCCTTTTGTTTTGAGGCCAAACAGCGTGCCTTTATCGTGAACCAGATTAAACTCTACATATCTACCGCGTCTAATTTCTTGCCATTGCCGTTGTTCGTCAGTGTATGGAAGTATTTTTCGTTTTTGTACGATAGGTAGATAAGCGTCAAGGAATGCATCGCCCATTTGGGTTATAAACGCATACCACGATGCTAAATCATGCACTTCGTTAGGGCGGCAATAATCAAAAAACAAGCCTCCTATACCACGTGCTTCATCACGATGGTGATTCCAAAAATAGGCGTCACATTTCTTTTTGTAATCTGTATAAAAGCTAGCGTCGTGTGCATCGCAAGCCGCCTTGCAAACACCATGAAAAAGCGCGGCATCTTCTTCAAACAAATAATAGGGTGTTAGATCTAAACCACCACCGAACCATTGGTCTACAACGTTTTTATCGCCGTCATACAGTTCAAAATATCTAAAGTTGGCATGAACTGTTGGCACCATCGGATTTTTGGGATGTAGTACTAAACTTATGCCACAGGCGAAAAAATCGGTGTGTGAAACGCCCAATTGTTTTTGCATGGACTCAGGAAGCGAGCCAAAAACTTCTGAGATGTTTACGCCTCCTTTTTCAAAAACGCTTCCATTTTCAATAACACGTGTTCTTCCACCACCACCGCCTTCACGTTGCCACTTGTCCTCACGGAAAAGCGCCAAGCCATCTTCTTGCGCTAACGCAGTTGTGATGCGATTTTGAAGGTCTTTGATATATGTGGTGAATTGGGATTTCATGGTCTAAGCGTTGTAAGATTTTATGGCATTTACAAAAGCTTTGGCGTGATCAACAGGGATATTTGGCAATATACCATGCCCCAAATTGGCAATATAGTGTTGCGTTCCAAACGCATCTACCATATTTTTTGCCATTTTTTCAATCTCTGGAATTGGCGATAGCAACCTCGATGGGTCAAAATTCCCTTGAAGTGTAATTTGTCCGCCTGATAAATAGCGTGCATTTCGTGCCGAGCAGGTCCAATCTACTCCAAGCGCATGCGCGCCAGAGCGTGCCATAGTAGGCAAGGCAAACCAACAGCCTTTCGCAAAGGCAATGACTTTGGTTTCTTCTTTAAGCGCATCTATAATTTGCTGCATATACTGCCAGGAAAACGTTTGATAATCTGCTTCACCGAGCATACCGCCCCAAGAATCAAAAAGTTGTACGGCATCAACGCCAGCACGTACTTTTGCTTTTAAGTATGCAATGGTGGTATCAGTAATTTTTTGAAGCAATTGATGTGCTGCTTCTGGCTGCGAAAAGCAAAACCCTTTTGCCAAGTCAAAATTCTTGGATCCTTGGCCCTGTACTGCATAACACAAAATGGTCCACGGGGAGCCGGCAAAACCAATAAGAGGAACGCGATTATCCAACGCTAATTTGGTTTGTTTTACCGCTTCCATAACGTAATGTAATCGATCTTCAACATCAGGCACAACTACATTTCCAACATCTTTACTGTTGCGAATCGGATTCGGTAGCCAGGGCCCAATACCATCTTTCATTTCTACCGTTATGTCCATTGCTTGTGGCACGACCAAAATATCCGAAAATAAAATGGCAGCATCTGTTCCTACTTGGTCTATGGGCATGACGGTAATTTCAGTAGCTAATTCGGGTGTGCGGCAACGTGTAAAAAAGTCATATTTTGCCTTAAGTTTCATAAAATCAGGCAGGTAGCGTCCTGCTTGTCGCATCATCCACACGGGCGGTCTTGATAATGCCTCCCCATTGAGTGCACGAAGAAATAAGTCATTTTTAAGCATGCTGTGATAATTTAAAGTAATGAATGGCCTTTGCAACAACCTGTTCCATACTTGCGTTTTTTACTGCTTGAATTGATTTTGGCGTCTGCTTAAAAGCAGTTGCCGTTGTGTTGCCAATACAAAAACAGTGTGCATTTGTGATATCATTTTGATTTTGATGGCTTTCAACGCCGCTTGGGCTAAAGAAAAGGATGGCGTCTGGAGCGGCCTCAATTTTTGTATTTGTAAGTTCCGTTTGATACACTACAACCTCACGAAAATTGCACTTCCAATCCTTCATTTTATTGGCTAAAACAGGTAATCTTCGATTTCCACAAAAATGCAAAAAACGATCATTTTTATCCAATTTTTGAATAAAATCAATCAAAACAGACATGTTTTGAGCAGTTTTAAGCGGTTTTATGTTTTTTTCCAAAAGTAGTTTTTCGGACTGCTTTCCCACACAAAGTACTTGCGTGTCGAGCAAATTATGTGCTTTATTAAGTACAGCTTTTGTCGCATTTTGACTGCTAAAAATCACGTAATCTGCTGGCGTAGGA
Organism: Bacteroidota bacterium; assembly: GCA_009937085.1. Classification (GTDB taxonomy): domain Bacteria; phylum Bacteroidota; class Bacteroidia; order Flavobacteriales; family Flavobacteriaceae; genus UBA7446. Next base: position 10,069 of record JAACDD010000043.1, on the reverse strand, counting down.
AGTTCAAAATGTACGGGTAAAATGCGAATCGCGTTATACTCCATATACGCCAATCCGTTTTGAACAATCCGTTCTCTTAACAAACTGGGTAAGGTTTTGGTCGATAAAATGAATGGCTTATCCATCTAACACATCTTTTGCCCCTTTTGCAAGGAGTTGCTCCGCAGCAGATTTCCCAATATATTTTTCATCTAAAGCAAAAACTGCATCAAAAACCAATTGTTTTTTGCCGTCTTTTTGGGTGACAGATCCCTTAAAATGTATCCCATTATCAACTAATTGCGCATGCGCGCCAATGGGCGCAGTACATCCGCCTTCGAGGACTCGCAAAAAAAGGCGTTCCTCTTCAACACAACGCGCTGTTTCTTCGTGATTCAGTTTGTTGAGAGCAGACAGCAGCTCTTGATTTTCTATCAATGCAGTAACCAAAATAGCACCTTGTGCGGGTGCTGGAATCATCCAATCCAAAACCACACTATTTTCAGGAAGCATTTCTAGTCTAGAAAGTCCCGCCATTGCCATGATGGTTCCATCAAAATCAGATTCGCTGAGCTTTTTTAATCGTGTGGGCACATTACCTCGAATATCAGTAATGGTATGTGACGGATATTTATGTTTCCACTGGGCTGAACGTCTTAAGCTACTTGTTGCGATAACGTTATTCTTAGATTCCCAGTTGGAATTATTCGTAACGATTACATCTTGCCACGCGCCACGTTTGGGAATAAATGCCGTTGTTATGCCTTGCGGCAATTGGGTGGGCACATCTTTCATGCTATGTACTGCGATGTCTACATCGCCAGCAAGTAAGGCAGTGTCAAGTTCTTTGGTAAAAATTCCTTGCACACCCAATTCATACAGTGGTTTTTGTTGTTGTTGGTCACCGCTAGATTGTATTGGAACAAGCTCACTTTTTAACCCAATGGACGTTAACATGGTTTGCACCCATCGTGCCTGCCATAGCGCAAGTGCGCTGCCACGAGTTCCTATGCGAACGGGACTACTCATCCGTTGCAACATTAAAAAGCGTTTCCAGCGCTTTAACACTTTCATCAGTGTCGGCACTTTCACGCAACTGGTTTGCCATGCGGTTGGTAAGCTTTTGAATAAGGCGCTCGGATACGGCTACAGCTTGTGCTTCATCCAAGGATGGATTTTTTTTACGCTGTACTTCCAGTTCTTTTTGCTGTATATTCTGCATCAATTTTTTAACGGCACTAATCGCAGGAGCAAACTTTCTACTTTCCATCCACGCGTTAAAATCCGCTAACACTTCGCGAATAACTATTTCAGCTTGCGGCACAAATTTTTGACGCGCAAGAAGCGTTTTATCAGACATTTTGGAAAGCTCATCTAAGTGCAGTAATGTAACATTTGGCAGTTCCTCTACGTTTGGATTTACATTTTTGGGCATCGATAAATCCAAAATAAGTAGTGGTTTATCTGTGTGAATAATCGATTTTGCAATAGTCGGTTTTTCGGCTCCTGTGGCAACAACAAGCACATCGGCTTTTCGAATTTCGACGGGTAGCGCAGCGTAATCTTTTACATCAATAGAAAATTTCCCACCTAATTCTTCGGCACGTTCACGCGTTCTGTTAATTAGGGTGATATGATTATTTTTGGTGTGTTTGATAAGATTTTCGCAGGTATTTCGACCAATTTTACCAACACCAAAAAGCAAGATGTTTTTGTCGTCTAAATCAGGAATGGTATCCAACATATAACGCACCGAAACATAGGAAACAGAAGTTGCTCCAGATGACAATTCCGTTTCGGTTTTTATGCGTTTGCTTGCTTGGATTACTGCATTAAACATGCGCTCCATATACGAGCTCAACATATTCTTTCGCTTAGACAACTTAAAACTTTGCTTTAATTGGGCGATAATTTCAAAATCGCCTAATATTTGACTGTCCAAACCTGTTCCTACACGGAACAAATGCATTATGGCATCTTGCCCTTTACGAACGATACCAACTTTTTCAAACGCTTCTTTAGTGCCTTCAGAATGCTTAAACAACAATGTTTTTAATGTTTCTACGTCATCTACTTGTGCATAGATTTCGGTTCTATTACAGGTAGAACTAACAACTAGAGAAGAAATCCCTTGTGTTTGCGCATCGTCAAACAGGTAAGGGATTACGCTTGTTGTAAGGCTAAATTTACCTCTTAGTGACGCATCTGCTTTTTTGTAGCTAACGCCCACACAATAAAAAGTATCCGTTGCCGGCATTTTTGGTTTGTTGTTGCACAGCAAAAATAACGCACAGCAAAGACAAAAAATAACGCTAAAAGTACTTTTTGTATCGGCATTAGAACTCCCATAGCATCGGTTAAAATTCCATTTTTTCTTTGTATTTTTGTTTATGTTCATTAAAACATAAAAATACGATGTCGTTAAAAAGTAACGTTTTAAGTCCCCGAGCAAATCAACTTATTGAGGACGGATTTTACGTCCTGACTTACGAAAACGACGCTGACATTTCACAGCCAATTGCGCGCCATGTGGACGCGAGTTTAATTCAATTTCATTTTTGTTTTCGCGGCAGTGCGACCTTTCATTTTAACCAACGCACCTATAGTTTACCCCTTTTGGACGAACATGTGTTGTTGCTGTACAACCCGCAACGCGATCTTCCTATGGAGATGGATGTAAGCCCAAACTCGCAATTGGTTACGGTTTTAATTTCCATCAAAAAATTTCACAGTTTATTTTCGCAAGAAGCCAATCAAATTAGTTTTTTATCTGATGAAAACGCTGATAAAAAATATTATAAGGACCACATTATAACTCCCTCGATGGCAGTGGCGTTAAGTCAAATTTTGCAACATCAACCCAACACATTGATGAGCCGATTGTATTTGAAGGGAAAAGTTTATGAGTTGTTGAGTTTGTACTTTAACCCTACCGAATCAACGGACGTTGCAGAATGCCCATTTTTGGTAGATGAAGAAAACGTCCGAAAGATCCGTAATGCCAAGAAAATTGTACTAGAACGCATGACAAATCCACCTAGCTTACAGGATTTAGCAGACGAAATAGGATTAAGTTTAAAAAAGCTGAAAGAGGGTTTTAAGCAGCTCTACGGTAGTACGGTGTATCAGTTTATTTTGGATCATAAAATGAATCATGCGCGCCAACTTTTGGGTTCGGGATCTTACAATGTAAACGAGGTTGCGCTACAACTCGGTTACAGCAATTCAAGCCACTTTATAGATGCCTTTAAAAAGAAGTTTGGCACAACGCCAAAAAAATACCTTTTGTCTGTATCTTCGTAACGAAAAATTAAGCTATGAAAGGAGTACTATTGGTAAACTTAGGTTCGCCGCAAAGTCCTACTGCAAAGGACGTTAAGCCCTATTTGGAAGAATTTTTAATGGATGAGCGGGTAATAGATGTTCCCAAGTGGTTTCGCTCCTTTTTGGTAAAGGGGATTATTCTAAAAACCCGTCCCAAAAAATCAGCAAAAGCCTATCAAAAAATTTGGTGGGATGAAGGCTCACCGCTTATTGTGCTCTCTGAACGATTACAAGAAAAAGTAGCTGCAAATACTGCTGTACCCATAGCATTGGCAATGCGATACGGGCAACCTTCCATCGCTAGTGGCTTAGAAGAATTGCATCAAAAAGGTATTGATGAGGTATTACTTGTGCCGCTTTACCCGCAACATGCGATGGCAACCACCGAAACCATTTTGGTTTTGGCAGAAGAAATTCGAGCAAAGCAGTATCCAAACATGACCTTTACGCATCTGCCTGCTTTTTACCATCACCCAGATTATATTCGCGTGCTGTCGCATTCTATCCAAGAATATTTACAAGACAAGCCCTGGGAGCATTTGTTGTTTTCATATCACGGCGTTCCTGAGCGTCATATTCGCAAATCGGATGTGACCAAATCGCATTGTAAAATTGATGGTGAATGTTGTCAAACCAAATCGGACGCACACGCATATTGCTATCGTCATCAGTGTTACGAAACTACACGACAAGTTGCCGAATATTTGGAACTGCGCCCAGGGAATTTTTCTACTTCTTTTCAATCTCGATTAGCCGGTGACAAGTGGCTGCGTCCATACACGGATAAAACGGTTGAAGCGTTTGCAAAAAAAGGCACCAAGCAAATGGCAGTTGTAACCCCCGCGTTTATATCGGATTGTTTAGAAACGCTCGAGGAAATTGGCATGGAAGCTAAAGAAGATTTTGAAGAAAAAGGCGGTGAGGAAATGCATGTAGTTCCTTGTATTAACGATCGCGACGATTGGGTAAAAGTGCTTAGTCGATGGATTGATGAATGGGCAATATCGTCTTAGTTTATAAAAAAATGTACCTTTAGATCAATTGTTTGCACGTGGAAGCCTATAACTACATAAAAGCCTTACACCTCATATTTGTGATTACCTATTTTGCGGGGTTGTTTTACATTCCTAGGCTTATGGTATATCAAGTAGAGGCAGCAGCAAGACCTAAAAATGAAGCCGATATTTTGCTGCCGCAATTACAATTAATGATGCGACGGTTGTGGGTAATTATCACAGTACCTTCGGGAATTTTGGCAACGCTTTTTGCGGTTTGGCTGTTGGTATTAATCCCTGCTTGGTTAGCCCAATCTTGGATGTGGGTTAAGCTTGTTTTTGTGGGCTTATTGCTACTATACCATTTTAGAACGTACACCTTTTACAAAGAATTTTTACGCGGTAAACACAGGCGTAGTGCCACTTTTTTCCGTTTTTGGAATGAAGGCTCTACGCTGATTTTATTTGCGGTGGTATTTCTTGCCATACTTAAAAACAGCGTGCATTGGATTTTTGGACTCGTTGGATTAATTGGTTTAGCCGTCCTACTGATGCTTGGAATTCGCCTTTATAAACGTTACCGAACCCCAAAACTGTAGCCTTATGCGGTTGCTATCTCTTCGTGCGCGTATTTTTATAGCCCTCATTTTTTTGGTTTTGGTTGCTTCCTTGCTTATTGCTGGCGTTACCATTTTTCAATATAGCGAGCAGTCTAATACGTATCACGAACAGCGCTTAGAGCGCAAGGAAAATCAGCTAAAAAAACGAATAGGCTATTTGCTTGAAGATGCTGTTTTAGAAGTTACTCCAGAGAATTGTGCCGCAATTTTTGAGCCGCATATGCAGCAAACCGCCGATGTATTAAATATCAACTTCAGGATTTATAGCCTTTCAGGAGTGTTAATGTCAACCACGCAACTTATGGAAGCTGCTCCTATTCAAGTGCTTCCCAAAGCATTATTGAAGCAGTTGGAAGCAAAGCCGTCTGAGCGACTTATTGACGTAAGTTCTACGGATGGTATTCGTATGCGTTCATCATATTTCTATGTTTTTGGCCCAGATGGTTTGCCGTTGGCAATTCTAAACGTCCCGTATTTTGATGATGATTCGTTGAGTTCGTTAGAGTTAAAAGCCTTCTTGCTTCGCTTGGTACAGGTGTATGTGATTATGCTGATAATTGCCATTGTTCTAGCGTTTTTTGTGTCGTCTTACATAACACAGTCGTTGGAAACAATTAGTGCCAAACTCAATCAAACCAAACTTGCTAAATCGAACACTAAAATTGAATTGACGAAAGCGAGTAAGGAAATTTCGGCATTGGTAGATGCGTACAATCATATGGTTGATGAGTTGGAACAAAGCGCCATTGAACTTGCCAAATCACAGCGCGAAGCTGCTTGGCGTGAAATGGCAAAACAGGTCGCACACGAAATTAAAAATCCACTTACGCCCATGCGATTGAGCATTCAACACTTTGAGCAACAAGTAGCCAAAGGCACCTCGGAGTGGAAGTCGCAGGTATATGAATTTAGTCAGACACTTATTCAACAAATTGACACCATGACTGCTATTGCCTCAGCGTTTTCACAGTTTGCGGCCATGCCCACGGGGCAGTCAGTTCGATTAAATGTAACGGAAACGCTACAACGCGCATTGGAATTGTATAAAGACGCGCCAATCGCTTTAGAAGCCGATGAAACTTATTATGCGCAGTTGGACAGCACCCAATTGGTTCGGATTGTGAATAACCTCATGAGCAATGCCATTGAAGCATGTGCTGAGGTGCGTGAACCACACATACACGTACGCTTGTTTGGGGATAAAAAATGGGTTTATCTCTCCGTAGAAGATAATGGCAGAGGCGTTTCCGAAGCACTCCGGGATCGTATTTTTGAACCTACTTTTACAACGAAAACAAGCGGTATGGGGCTTGGATTGAGTATGGTAAAATCGATTGTGGAAACCTTTAGCGGTACAATACAGTTTGAGTCAAATCCCGGCGTGGCTACACGATTTGAAGTTCGTTTTCCACGGATTGATTAAGATAGGATAGATGCTTTAATTTTCTTTTCTAGCATTACTAATGTATCTGCGATATTGTCTTTTGGAATGGCAATAGGCGGATGAACTTTCAGTATCATTTTTGCGCCAATGCCCATCGGAAAGCTTCCGTATCGGGTAATTTTCCACGAATTACTTATCGAAATCCCGACCAGCTTTGCATTTGGCATAGCCTTGGCGAGTTGTGTCAAACCAGCGTATCGAAATGGGCGTGGCTCATGGTTTCTACTTCGCGTGCCCTCAGGAAAAATAACAGCGCTACCATGAGTTTTTGCTAGATGCTCCCCAAATATTTTTAGCTGTTCCAAAGCCTGTTTAGGCTTCTTTCTATCAATCAAAACCGAGCCGTTCTTTTTTAGATTAAATGAAATACTGGGAATCCTATTTCCTAATTCTTTTTTTCCAACAAACTTGGGATAAATCTTTCTTAAGTACCAAATTAAAGGCGGAATGTCGTAGGTGCTTTGGTGATTGGCAACAAAAATATACGATTCGTTTTTTTCTAATTGAAAAGGCAAATCAAACACAATGCGTGTGCCCAATATGTTAAGTGTTCGTATCAACAAGAAGTTGAGCACATCAACACTTACTTTATGCGCTTGGGGACCAAATATAAAGCATACCCTTTGAATGCCTTCAAAGAGAATTAAAAAAAACCCAAAAAAGAGGTAGTAAAGTACGCTAAGCGGGTATGCTAGGAGCTTAGCCATACTGCAAATTAACAGTGTGCGTTGTATGCGTCTCTAAGGTTTTCTGCGATAAGCTCGGCAGGACGTCCTTCAATGTGATGGCGCTCTAACATATGTACCAATTCGCCGTCTTTAAACAGGGCAATACTTGGTGAAGAAGGCGGAAAAGGAACCATTTGGTTTCGCGCTTCGTTTGTAGCTTCTTTATCTACACCAGCGAAAACAGTGATAAGTTGCTCTGGCGCTTTATCGTTGGCAAGCGACATACGCGCGCCAGGACGCGCATTGGCTGCGGCACATCCGCAAACCGAATTGACAACCACTAGTGTGGTGCCACTTTTACGTAAAGCCGAAGTAACGTTTTCGGCGGTGGTACATTGTGTAAAGCCAACGGCGGTTAGCTCGTCGCGCATGGGTTGAACAATTTCAGCAGGATACATAGCAAAATAATTAGAGTGCAAAGATACGGAAGCTTATGGATTTATACACGCTCACAATACACCATATAGTAGCGCGGTGTGATATATCGCAATAACGGGCGGATGCCAATTTTGGCATAATCGGGTGATGCCCAACGCATCGAATCCTTAATTTCCCAACCACTTTTTTCTAGTAAATAATCAAATTGCTTTTGTTCAAACTCATGATAATGTTTGTCCCAGTCGTCTTTCGTATTCCAGTAGGCGGGGGCAAACCATAATTTTAAAGGGACAGAAGCGATAAGCCTGTCACAATTTATTTGACTTAAGATGTTAAATGGCGCTAACATATGCTCAAAAATCTCAAAAGCAGTGATGCAGTCTGCACCTGTATTAAGGTAATTGTGGTAATCTGTATCTAAATTTTCGCCCTTGGTATTTTGAACGCTATAGCCAGCAGTTGCTAAATATGCCGAAAGCGAATTTGGCGTTCCTAAATCAAGCAAAGAAGCATCTTTGGGCAAGTGCTTTTGCGCAAAGTCACGTGTCTTTTCAAACCTACGGGTTTTGGGTGTAGTCATTTTAGAAATAAAATTTGTGCTAAAGTAACTGAAATCCCCCTAAAATCCTTTGTACTTTTGCGCGATGCGATGGTTATTTGCTTTTATAGGCTATATGGTGTTTCGGTTTCCTGGGGCCTTATTGGGCTTTTTTTTGGGAACGCTTTTAGAAGCGGGAAGTAGCGGACGAATTAAAACCTCATTCCAAACCACACGAGCATCAGCTCAAGAATTTGAACTTCGTTTATTGGCATTGGCAAGTATGGTTATCAAAGCCGATGGCAAAACCACACAATCTGAACTTGATTATGTACGAACACAGTTTGTACAGTTTTTTGGAAAAGACAGAGCCAACGAAATATTTAGGATTTACAATGCCGAGTTTAAAAAATCTGGTGTTACGGCCATGGAAATCGGGCAGTTTTTGGTAACACGCACCCGTTACGAAGCGCGTTTACAAATGCTCGACTTTTTGTTTCGTATTGCCAAGGCTGACGGGAAAGTATCTCCATTAGAAGTTGAAAAACTTATCGAAATAGCGGGCTATATGCGTATCGGCGGCGCAGATTTTAACAGTATCAAAGCCATGTTTATTGCCCAAACGGATAGTGCTTACACCATTTTGGAAGTGTCTAAAGCTTCAACAGATGCAGAAATTAAGAAGGCCTACCGGGATTTGGTCAAAAAACACCATCCCGATAGAGTTCGTAACTTAGGGCCTGCTGCCGAAAAGGCTGCCAAAGAAAAGTTTCAGCGCATTCAAGAAGCGTATGAAGCCATTAAAAACGAACGCGGATTTTAATTCTTATGGACGACTTTCTTTTTTACACCAAACTTGGACTTAATCATATTTTAGACCCTAACGCCTATGACCACCTCCTTTTTTTGGTGGTGCTCACCTTGCCCTATTTGTATAAACAACTACGTCAATTGGTGGTTTTGGTTACGGTTTTTACGGTGGGTCACACGGTTTCGCTATGGGCTGCCTCGGCTGGAGTTATACGTATTTCGGCTTCTTGGATTGAATTTTTAATTCCCATTACCATTTTACTAACGGCCCTACACGTATTGTATTGGAATAAGGCGATTACTGCAAAATCGTCTGCTCCATTTACCTTATTGGCCCTGTTTTTTGGCATCATTCACGGATTGGGCTTTTCCAATTATTTTTCGATGGTTTTTGCCGATAAAGGCATTGGCTTACCGCTTTTATATTTTACACTTGGTATTGAAGCAGCCCAAATTCTTGTCGTGATTGCTGTTGTGTTTATTAATACGGTACTCAGCCATTTGAGTGTTTCAAAACGGGATCGACTTCTTGTGGGGAGTAGCATAATTATCGGTATTTTGGTACCCATTCTGATTTCATCATCAAGCGCAATATGACAAAAGCTGAAAAAAAACAATTTCGTTACGACACCGCCTATATGCGTATGGCAATGGAATGGGCGCAACTTTCACATTGCGATCGCAAGAAAGTGGGCGCACTGATTGTAAAAGATCGAATGATTATTTCAGACGGTTACAACGGAACCCCAACTGGATTTGAAAATGAATGCGAAGACGAAGACCATTACACCAAATGGTATGTGTTACACGCCGAGGCAAATGCAATTATGAAAGTGGCGTCTTCTACGCAGTCTTGCGCAGGAGCAACGCTTTATATTACGCTTTCACCATGTAAAGAATGCAGTAAGCTTATCCATCAAGCTGGGATTAAACGCGTGGTGTACGCCAACGCCTATAAAGACAGCTCCGGATTAGATTTCTTGGAGCGAGCAGGCGTAGCAATAGTTGCCTTACCTCAAGATTGATTCTTGACTTTCTTCTGTATTTTTAGTGCGACTTGTAAAATCACCAATAAAATTACAGCACACAAACTTGCACCAACCCCAACAACGGCAGCAAAACTGTCGCCTTCTAAAGGCATGTCAAAATCAATATGAAATACATTAAAAACAAGCAAACCCGTTGCGAGCGCTAAAAAGATATAAATGAGGGTTTTCATAAGATTGTTTTTAAGCAGATCACACAAGTAATCT
>JAACDD010000005.1 GCA_009937085.1 Bacteroidota bacterium | reverse complement strand
TATTCTAAATAGTAATTGAAATTGTCCTTAGAAAGAGTTAAGCAGGAAAAAATTTGCTCAATCTCACTCTCTTCTACGCCTAAGTAATTTGAAAATGAACTTATTGCTTTGTCTTTATAATGAGTGTAGGATAAAATATTTAAAAGATTGATTTTGGGATTCATCTTTACAAGCTCTAAACAAGCTTCCATATGCATTATCCCTATTCCAGTTACAAGTTCAATTATATCTACATATTTCCAATACTCAATTCCCCCAAACTTGTCTCTTGTGTCAAAATCATCATAGCCTTGTAAACGTAAAATATGAAAGTGCCCTCTTTGGTTGTAATATTCATCAATTTCTGGAGTGGTATTGTAACTAATCAATTTACCATCAGGGCTTTTAATGATTCTTCTTAATTCACTTTTAATTTTTTCTTCATCAAATGGTTTCGCCTTTTTCTTTTCAGAGATTATGCGTTCAACAATTTGCTCTTTATAAAAGTCCATACTCATTTTGTCAAACTGCTCTATCCCAGTTGTTTCGTGTAAGTATGAAAATGTAAACTCGTTGTCCTTTGGTGACGTTATTGAGATAAGTCCAGCTTTTTCGTAGGAAAGGAGTTGCTTGCAAAATTCTATTTTACCACTAAATTGAATGTTTGAATCAGTCCAAGAAACCATTTCGTCTGTCATTAATGGAAATGGCTGGTGTACATTTAGGTTAATGTCAGTATAATATTGTTTTAAAACAGGTGCCCAACCATAATTAAAGAATTCACGATAAGTATCAATTTCTTCTTCTGACCAACCTTCTCTTTTCCAAAACAAGGGTAAAATGAAATCGATTCTACGAACAATATTTTGAATCGCCCAATAACTTTCTCCTCCAAAGTTGTTTTCAAGAACTTTAGCTTCTTCGCCTATTTTTTGCTTTAAAAGTTCGCTTGGTTTCATGTTTTGGTAATTGCAGATAACTTGTAGATATACGAATATCGTATATCCGCCTTTTATGGGCTTCGCCTAGCTGCGGCAGGCAGGCATATCCAATTCCCCTAAACTGTAAAAAATATAAAAAGCGAATTAGGCCAAGTCTTTAACGTCAACAATTCGGGGTTGTTTAATGCTAAGGTAAAAAAAAAATATCGTGCGATGACTCAACTTTATTTTAACAATTCCAACGGCGTATTTATTAATTTATTTAACGTAAGTACTGTTTTTATTTCTGTCTGATGTTTTAAATTAAACCTCATGCCACAAACCACGCAGTATAACGAAAACATATAATGCTAGTCCTCAACTAGCTCTGTACTAAGACCAAAATAAGTATCAGATACAGACGAATCTGCGGAATAAAAATAATACTTTTTGCCACTCATTACTTTTAGCATTGCTTTAGTCATACCTGTAGTATAATTGGAGTCATCATAAAATGCTCCTGTAAATGGGTTACTCTTTCGTAATGATGAAAAAGGCGGAAATCTAAAAACATAAACGGACATATCGATCCAAGAATCTTCTGTAAGATTTTCATGTTGCCTGGGATCAACAACTACAGGAAGAAGTATATGGCCTCTATTTATAGCGCAAAAATCTAAGCCTAAATCACAATTATTAAAATCTTCTAGAAGCACTTCTGCCCAACGATAAGAATGATCTAATTTATATTTACCATCAACTTCATCAACAAAAATAAAGGCATCTGTTATATTGGTTACATAATCGCCTATTATTGATTCTGTGTCACTTGGAATTATTGAAAATTGTCTGGTTGTGGCTTGTGTAACAACTCCTATATCGGTGAGAATATTAAAATCCTTGTCAGAAGCATTTTCTATATTACTTTCTAATAAATCGTTTACAGACCAATTTGCAGGCACATAAATATGTGCTGAATCGTGTTTAAAAACCATATCAAAATCAACGCTTTCATTTGGGATTTGAATACGATGTGGTTCGTTAGAGTCTGCTTCTAAAATAAGGTTATGGATTAAGGTTCCATCTCTATATACATCTACTGTAGCATCTATTTTAGTAGCTGTAAATGCATTAGTACTATTGTTGTAATTGTTGTTATAAAAGCTTGCTTTAAAGCTAATATAGGTAGTTATTGTTATGGTATATAGCTTAGTGTTTCCCTCACAATCTGTAATTGTATATGTTACAGGCTCTGAAAAATCAACTTCTTCATCTAAAGAAGGGCTTACCGTTACTCCAACTAATTCATTAAAAATAAGAGAAGGAACAACGGTCCAATTTAAATCGTTTACAGTAGTGCCAGTGAAAATATAATCTGCAGTAATATTGCTGCCATTGATTACTACATTCTTAAAATTTACTGCTTCAAAGCTTAATAATTCTAAGTCGTTAACAAGAGTGTAGTCTATACTATTATCATCTTTAATACAAGAAACTAAAAACAATATAACTAGAAGCAAGTAAATGGGGTATGTTAAAAATCTATTTTTCATAAGTTGTATGTTTTTTATATTTCTATTGTTTTATACAATTATTTCAAATGGGGTTAAAGGTTTATAAAACCACCTAATCCATTTTTTGTGTATTGCCATTTTCTTCTTGCTTATAACGACCCCGCTAAACGGAGTTAGGTTTGGGGTTTTGAACGTCGAGTTTACTCGAGAATTCAGAAGACCACAAGAACCTGGCCGAATTCCTGCTAACAAAAAACATTCCCTATAAAAATTCTAAAAGCGAAGGTGTAGGTTTCAAAAGAAGAATAGACTTAGGGATTGTCTATTGCTAAATTAACAAAATTTACCAAAACACAAAAAGCACTCCGTTACTTGTCCTGCCTGTTCCACTCATGTGGTTGATGGATAGGATTTTAACAATCCTCCTTCGTATTTGTTAATTTCTTTACCGTAAGTACTGTTTTTATTTCTGTCTGATGTTTTAAATTAGCCCTCATGCCACAAACCACGCAGTATAACGAAGACAATATCCGCTCCTTAGATTGGAAAGAGCATATCCGTATGCGTCCGGGGATGTATATTGGCAAGCTCGGCGACGGTTCTTCCCCAGATGATGGGATTTATATTTTACTCAAAGAAGTCTTAGACAACAGCATAGATGAGTTTGTCATGGGCGCTGGCAAAACCATAGAAATCAACATTGCTGAAGGAAAGGTTTCGGTGCGGGACTACGGCCGTGGTATTCCATTGGGTAAAGTGGTAGATGTGGTATCTAAAATGAACACGGGTGGAAAATACGATTCCCGTGCCTTTAAAAAATCGGTTGGACTTAACGGCGTAGGTACCAAAGCCGTCAATGCCCTTTCCATGGACTTTTCGGTCTATTCGGTGCGTGAAGGACAAATGAAGGTAGCGCGTTTTAGCCAAGGAACCTTGGAGGAAGACGCCGAAGTAATTACATCTTCCAAGCGCAACGGAACGGGCGTATCTTTTATGCCCGATGAGTCCATATTTAAAAAATACCGTTACCGCCACGAGTATGTGGCAAAAATGCTCAAAAACTATGTCTACCTAAATCCAGGGCTTACCATTGTTTTTAACGGCGAAAAATTTATTTCCAAAAACGGCCTAAAAGACCTGTTGGAAGACAATAATAACACAGAAGATTTTCTCTATCCTGTAATTCACCTCAAAGGCAACGATATTGAAGTGGCCATTACGCACAGTAAAACCCAGTACAACGAAGAATATCACTCGTTTGTAAACGGTCAACATACCACGCAAGGAGGAACGCATCAAACGGCGTTTCGGGAAGCCTTAGTAAAAACCATTCGGGAGTTTTACGGCAAACAATTTGATCCCTCTGATATTCGTAAATCCATTATTTCTGCGATTAGCATTAAGGTCATGGAACCCGTATTTGAGTCGCAAACAAAAACCAAATTGGGCTCCACCGAAATGGGTGGAGATTTGCCTACGGTACGTACCTACATCAATGATTTTGTAGGGAAGCAGTTAGATAATTTTCTTCACAAAAACGCGCCCACAGCAGAGGCGTTACAACGCAAAATTCTTCAAGCCGAAAAAGAACGCAAAGAACTTTCGGGCATTCGTAAGTTGGCACGTGAGCGTGCCAAAAAAGCAAGCCTGCACAATAAAAAACTACGGGATTGTCGTGTGCATTTGGGCGATATCAAAAAAGACCGTCGTTTGGAATCAACGCTATTTATTACGGAGGGCGACTCGGCAAGTGGCTCTATTACCAAGTCGAGAGATGTGAATACGCAAGCGGTGTTTAGTCTTCGTGGAAAGCCCTTGAATTCCTATGGAATGTCCAAAAAAATCGTGTACGAAAACGAGGAGTTCAATCTGTTGCAAGCCGCTTTGAATATTGAAGAATCCATGGAGGATTTGCGGTATAACAATATCGTTATCGCTACAGATGCGGATGTAGATGGGATGCACATTCGGCTACTTTTGATAACCTTCTTTTTACAGTTTTTCCCTGAGCTTATCAAAGATGGGCATCTGTATATTTTGCAAACACCATTATTTCGTGTGCGCAACAAAAAGAAAACGATTTACTGTTACTCAGAGCAAGAGCGTGTTGATGCCTTAACAGAACTGGGAAAACAAGCTGAAATCACACGATTTAAAGGATTGGGTGAAATTTCCCCCGACGAGTTTACGCATTTTATTGGCGATGATATTCGCCTTGATCCTGTAATGTTAGATAAAAACATGACGATTGATGAGTTGTTATCGTTTTATATGGGTAAAAACACACCCAAACGACAAGAGTTTATCATCGACAACCTAAAAGTTGAGTTAGATAAAGTAGAATCATGAACGACGAGCAGCACCTTTCTTCAGACGATCAGTTGATTCGCGTTACCGGCATGTACAAAGATTGGTTTTTGGACTACGCTTCGTATGTGATTCTGGAACGTGCTGTACCGGCTATTGAAGATGGTTTTAAACCCGTTCAGCGTCGTATTCTACATTCCATGAAAGACTTAGACGATGGGCGCTACAACAAGGTTGCTAACGTTGTGGGACACACCATGCAGTATCACCCACACGGCGATGCATCTATTGCAGATGCGATGGTGCAGATTGGTCAAAAAGATTTGCTCATCGATATGCAAGGAAACTGGGGAAATATCCTAACAGGAGATTCAGCAGCAGCTTCCCGTTACATCGAAGCACGACTATCCAAATTTGCTCTCGATGTGGTATACAGTCCAAAAGTTACGCAATGGCAACTTTCGTATGACGGGCGTAAAAAAGAACCGATTCATTTACCGGTAAAATTCCCCATGCTGTTGGCGCAAGGTGGAGAAGGTATCGCGGTAGGGCTTTCTACCAAAATTTTACCACACAACTTTAATGAGCTCATAGACGCTTCTATCAAGCACTTACAAGGCAAACGCTTTACGCTTGTTCCCGATTTCCCAACAGGTGGCGTTATGGATGCCGACAACTATAACGATGGCTTGCGGGGGGGTAAAATTCGCGTGCGTGCACGGATTACCCAACAGGACAAGCAAACCCTAATAATATCTGAAATTCCGTTTTCAACCACCACGTCTTCGCTGATAGATTCCATTCTAAAAGCAAACGAAAAAGGAAAAATTAAGATTAAAAAGATTGAAGATAATACTGCAGCAGCGGTTGAAATTAAAATTATTCTTCCCCCAAATGTTTCTCCCGATAAAACCATAGATGCTCTTTTTGCTTTTACAGCATGTGAAACTTCTATTTCCCCTTTAGGCTGTGTAATTGAAGACAACAAACCCAACTTTATTGGGGTATCCGAAATGCTTCGTCGTTCCACTGACCACACGCTTGAATTGTTGCGTTCAGAACTTGAAGTAAAACAAGAGGAACTAGAAGAACAATGGCATTTTGCATCCTTGGAGCGTATTTTTATTGAAAACCGTATCTATCGAGATATTGAGGAAGTAGAAACGTGGGAAGGCGTACTTAAAGCCATTCATGCAGGACTTGCGCCATATACCACAAACTTAAAGCGTGCCGTTACAGATGAGGATGTTATTCGCCTGACGGAAATCCGCATCAAGCGTATTTCAAAATTTGATTTAGACAAAGCACAACAAAAAATCGAAGCCCTTGAAGAAGAATTAAATCAAGTCGCTCATGATTTGGCACATCTGGTAGATTTTGCGATTACCTATTTCAAACGCTTGAAAAAGACCTATGGCGAAGGAAAAGGACGCAAAACAGAACTTAGCGTTTTTGCAGATGTAGATGCACGGAAAGTAGTTATTCGCAACACCAAACTGTATGTGAGTAGAGAAGAAGGTTTTGTGGGGACGTCATTGCGCAAAGATGAATACGTTGCCGATTGCGCCGATATTGACGATGTGATTGTATTTACTGCCGATGGTAAAATGATGGTCACTAAAGTGGATACCAAAACCTTTGTAGGTAAAAATATCATTCACGTTGCTGTATTTAAAAAGAAAGATACGCGTACTATATATAACATGATTTACCAAGATGGTCGTGGGGGCACATCGTATATAAAACGC
>JAACDD010000042.1 GCA_009937085.1 Bacteroidota bacterium | reverse complement strand
TTTGCGCCATTGCTCCAAACTTTCCTAGGCGCACACTAAGTTGACGCCCCGATTTGGGATCAACACCCAAAACACGTTCACCAATTTCGCGTTGTGCATTCTCACGAACGTCTTCAACAACAGGATGAAAATCGCTGTAGAAAGATCTCATCATGCCTTTCCAATCCTCTTTACCAAGTGCAATCGAATCAAAATCTTGTTCCACTTTGGCCGTAAAGTTATAATTAACTACCTGCGAAAAGTTTGCCACCAAAAAGTCGTTAACAAGTCTTCCCACATCTGTTGGAACAAGCTTTCCTTTTTCGGAGCCCACACGCTCAGAAAGGGTTTGTTTTTTTAAATTATTTGATGCAAGAACTAATTGTCTATAGTTGCGCTCAGCGCCCTCAACTGTGCCTTTTTCAACATATTTCCTGTTGATGATGGTAGTTATGGTAGGTGCATATGTTGACGGTCTTCCAATACCCAATTCTTCCAATCGCTTAACCAAAGACGCTTCTGTATAGCGGGCTGGTGGTCGACTAAAGCGTTCCGTTGCTGTTAGCGTTTTTGCGTTTAGATTATCGCCTTGCGTCATTCTTGGAAGCAAGCCCTCAGCAGATTCTTCTTCGTCGTCTTTCCCTTCCAAATAAACTTTCAAAAAGCCTTCAAACGTAATCACTTCTCCGCGAGCCGTAAACAAAACATCATGCTTGTTTGCACTAATTTGAACCGTAGTACGTTCCAATTTAGCATCACTCATTTGAGAGGAAATAGTTCGCTTCCAAATAAGCTCATACAATCGTTGTTCATCAGATGCGGCATCTACGCGCATTTTACTCAAATTAGTGGGACGGATGGCTTCGTGAGCCTCTTGTGCCCCTTTGTTTTTGGTTTTATAAATACGTGTTTGAGCGTAGTCTGCGCCGTATGATTTGGTGATTACTTCTTTTGCTTCATTGAGTGCTTGCTTGGACAAGTTCACACTATCGGTTCGCATGTACGTAATGTGACCTGCTTCATATAAACGCTGTGCGTTTGACATGGTACGACTTACCGAAAACCCTAATTTTCTTGATGCTTCTTGTTGTAAGGTAGAGGTGGTAAAAGGACCTGTCGGTGATTTTTTTGCAGGCTTCTTCTCCAGGGAAGAAACTGAAAAAACAGCATCGATATTCTTACTTAAAAACGCTTGAGCCGCTTCTTCATTGTCAAATGTTTTAGACGTAGTGGCCTTAACGGATTTTCCATCTTTAGTTGTAAATTCTGCTTGAACTTTAAAGGTAGCCACGGGTGTAAAAGCCTCAATTTCGCGCTCGCGTTCTACTAAAATCCGCACCGAAACTGATTGTACTCTACCAGCAGACAGACCGCCTTTTACCTTGCGCCACAAAATGGGCGATAATTCATAACCAACTAGCCTATCCAGAACCCTGCGTGCTTGTTGTGCGTCAACCAAGTGTTGGTTTATCGTACGTGGATGTTCGATCGCATGTTGAATGGCGTTCTTTGTAATTTCGTGAAAAACAATACGTTTGGTGTTGCTATGGTCCAAATCCAACTGCTCAGCCAAATGCCAAGCAATAGCTTCTCCTTCACGGTCTTCATCACTTGCTAGCCATACCATCTCCGCTTTCTTTGCAAGTGATTTAAGTTCTCTTACAACTTTTTTCTTGTCGTCTGTAACTATATAGTTTGGACTAAAATCGCCTTCAACATCCACACCAAGTTCTTTGGCAGGAAGGTCTGAAATATGGCCGTAGCTAGAAACTACTTTAAATTTTTCTCCCAAAAACTTCTCAATAGTTTTGGCTTTTGCGGGAGACTCTACGATGACTAAGTTCTTGGACATTGATGCAATTTTCAGAACAAAAGTAGAAGAATTTATGGTTAGTAAAAATTGTACCCCCATTAAATTTTTGAAATCCTATCCAAAAACAAACATGTTTGGCACCTGTATATAAATACTTTTTTAATCTGATTTTAATCCAATATGTGTTTATATATTTGAGCGAAATTTTTTTATTTATGAATTTTATATCTGAACCTTGGCCGTGGTATATTGGCGGTCCTGCCATAGCAGTGGTTTTATTTTTACTGCTTTTTTCCGAAAAACAATTTGGCATGTCTTCCAACCTACGAACGCTGTGCGCGATGGCTGGGGCAGGTAAAAAGACCGTTTTCTTTAATTTTGATTGGCGTCAATATCGCTGGAATTTGATTGTTGCAATCGGTGCTGCTGTGGGTGGTTTAATTGCCGCAAATTTTATGACAGACGGAAGCGTAGGTGCAATCCATCAAGATGTGGTGTTACAATTAGATTCAATGGGAGTGTATGGCGCAGGGGAAAACTACATGCCCGAAACTTTTTTTAGTGCAGATGCCTTTTCCAATCCAAAAACACTTGCCCTGCTAGCCCTTGGAGGCTTTTTAGTCGGATTTGGAACACGTTATGCTGGTGGGTGTACTTCGGGTCATGCCATTTCTGGACTTAGTAATTTACAATTACAATCCTTATTTGCCGTCATTGGATTCTTTATTGGTGGCTTACTTATGAATCACTTCTTATTACCTTATTTATTATGAAACGTGTACTCCTTTATTTTTCAATCGGTATTCTTTTTGGAATTACCATGATTAAATCCGAAGCTGCTTCTTGGTTTCGCATCTACGAAATGTTCCAATTCAAATCCTTTCATATGTACGGAATTATTGGTGCTGCTGTTGCGTTAGGAGTGATCATTACGCAATCCATTAAACGCTTTAAACTACGCTCCTTTTTTGGGGAAGAAATTCAGATTCCCAGTAAAACAAAATTGGTGAAAGCACCGCTCTTTGGGGGTGTTATTTTTGGTCTAGGCTGGGCACTTACCGGAGCTTGCCCAGGACCTATTTACGTACTAATTGGCGCTGGGTATTTTCCACTACTTATTGTGTTAGTATCTGCGCTATTGGGTACGTATTGCTACGGTGTACTAAAGCCACGCTTGCCGCACTAGCAAAAATGAACACATGACAAAATGTCAATTCCATTGATATTTTGTACTTTTACGGGCCAATTGAAACAGATGCATCAATCAAAAGATATCGCGTTAAAAAACCCCAACGCCTTCAATGGCGAAGTATTGGAGTTGGATTCGGAAACTACTGCCGGTGAGAAGAAGGTGTTTATCGAGTCCTATGGCTGCCAGATGAACTTCTCAGATAGCGAAATTGTCGCATCTATTCTTAGCGAAGCAGGATATAAAACTACGTCTCAACTTAACGACGCAGATTTAATTTTGGTGAACACCTGCTCGATTCGAGAAAAAGCAGAACAAACTGTACGCAAGCGCTTAGAAGCGTTCCAAGGCGTAAAAAAAACAAATCCAAATGTAAAAGTGGGCGTTTTAGGCTGTATGGCCGAACGACTCAAAAGTGCCTTTTTGGAAGAAGAGAAAATTGTGGATTTGGTTGTTGGGCCTGATGCGTATAAAGACCTTCCAAATCTAGTTGCAGAAGTTGAGGCGGGTCGGGATGCAGTAAATGTTATCTTGTCAAAAGAAGAAACTTACGGTGATGTACAACCTGTACGATTACAATCTAACGGCGTTACGGCTTTTGTTTCCATTACCCGTGGCTGTGACAATATGTGTACTTTTTGCGTGGTACCGTTTACGAGAGGTCGAGAACGTAGCCGTGATCCAAAAAGTATTTTAGAAGAGATGAACACATTAGCCGAAGCCGGCTACAAGGAAGTAACACTTCTGGGTCAAAATGTAGATAGTTATTTGTGGTACGGCGGCGGACCCAAAAAAGATTTTGCTAAAGCTAGTGCCTTACAACAAAAAACAGCCGTACATTTTCATCAATTGCTAGACTTAGTTGCGCAAGCTCACCTGGGAATTCGTATTCGCTTTTCTACCTCAAACCCACAAGACATGACACGTGATGTCTTGCATATTATGGCGAAACATTCAAATATTTGCAATTACATACACTTGCCTGTTCAGTCGGGAAGTAATGCAGTGCTAAAAGCCATGAATCGCCAACACACACGTGAAGAATACATGGAACTGATTGACGCTATTAAACGTATTGTTCCTGACTGTGGGATTTCACAAGATATGATAGCAGGCTTTCCAAACGAAACGGAATCCGATCACGAAGACACCTTGAGTTTAATGGAGTATGTAAACTATGATTTCGGATTTATGTTTATGTATTCGGAGCGTCCTGGAACTCCTGCTGCAAAAAACCTTGAAGACAACATTCCGCAAGAAGTCAAAAAAAGACGTTTGCAAGAAATTGTTGCCATGCAACAAAAACATGCACGCTACAAAAACGACCAGTTTATCGGCAAAACCGTTGAGGTTCTCATTGAAAAAGAATCCAAAAAATCTGACGCACAATGGAGCGGTCGTACGCAACAAAACACGGTGGTAGTTTTCCCAAAAGAACACTACGCTGTTGGTGATTTTGTGGATGTTACTGTTACGTCTTGCACCTCGGCAACGCTCTTGGGACAAGCTGTAGATTTTGGTCCAACACAAAGTCATCATCATGGATAACGTTCAAAACATCAAACAACGATTTGGGATTATTGGTAACGATCCGCAATTGAATTTTGCTTTGGGCAAAGCGTTGCGTGTTGCGCCTACCGAAATATCTGTGCTAATTACAGGGGAATCAGGAGTTGGGAAAGAAGTTTTCCCACGAATTATTCATCAATTATCCAATCGAAAACACGGGAAATTTATTGCCGTCAACTGCGGGGCAATTCCAGAAGGCACTATTGACTCGGAGCTTTTTGGACATGAGAAAGGCGCATTTACGGGCGCTACACAAACGAGAAGTGGTTATTTTGAAGTTGCTCATGGCGGAACGATTTTCTTAGACGAAGTTGGCGAGTTACCACTTGCCACACAAGTGCGACTGTTACGCGTATTGGAAAATGGCGAATTCATGAAAGTGGGCTCTTCCAAAGTACAAAAAACAGATGTGCGTGTGGTAGCCGCTACCAACGTACAAATGATGGAAGCCATTCAAAAAGGGAAATTTAGAGAAGACTTGTATTACCGATTGAGTACGGTTGAAATCAATTTGCCTCCGCTACGAGAACGAAAAGAAGACATTCATTTATTATTTCGAAAGTTTGCTGCCGATTTTGCTCAAAAATACCGCATGCCCACCGTGCGTTTGGATGAGCAAGCACAAAGTCTTTTGGAACAACAGCAATGGCCTGGAAACATTCGACAACTGCGAAATATTGCCGAACAACTCTCTGTTTTGGAGCAAGAACGCAACATTACAGCTACTATTCTACGACACTATTTACCTGCCGCCAAAGCCAATCTTCCTGCAGTGATAAACGCAAAAGAATCTGGTAGCGATTTTGGATCAGAAAGGGAGATTTTATACAAAGTTTTGTTTGACATGAAAGCTGATTTGAATGACCTCAAAAAGCTCACCCATGAGTTGATGAATACTTCAAATATGGATCAAGCCAAAGTACAACACGAAGGATTAATTCAGAAAATATATGGTGAAGAAGATGAGCCTGAAGAAGCCCGCCCGTTAGAACAAACAAACGTTTCGGTGAGTGAACCAGAACCGTACAACAACTCCTTCGCTTTTGCCGAAGAAGTACAAGAGGCAGAAACCTTATCGCTTCAAGACAAAGAATTGGAACTCATTGTTAAAGCTTTAGAACGAAATAAAGGAAGGCGAAAAGCTGCTGCCGCCGAACTGGGAATATC
>JAACDD010000041.1 GCA_009937085.1 Bacteroidota bacterium | reverse complement strand
TCGTTGAGGTTTTGTGCGGGTGAAGGGACTCGAACCCCCACGCCGTGAAGCACTAGATCCTAAGTCTAGCGTGTCTACCAATTTCACCACACCCGCAAGTGGTGCGCAAATATAAGGATGTTTAACAAATTTGTAATGCCTTTGTTGGGCAGAAAAAAAATTGCTGTTTTATTCATTTACATGATGTGTTTTTTGAACACTCACCTATAAGATTTCCTGATAAAAAAGGCACTATTAACGTTCAGTTAATAGAAAAATCTTATATATGTACATAAAATTTAACTAAAATGAACGAAATAGAAGTTTTTAACGGAACCCAGCTGGCACTGATTGCCAATGGAATTTACCTCGTAACCTTTACTGCGCTAGTCTTTATTACATTTAGATTGATTCGCTTTCAAAGAGAAAATCAAGCCAATATTTTTGGTAAAATCTTAGTAACCATTTTTGGGCTTTGCTCAACTTTTTATGGATACTCCGTATTTTCATTCCTAAGGAATATACAATTGGGGCAGTCTTACAGGCTTTCGGCACTAAAAGAAAGTGGTGTTGAGCTAACGCCATGGGCGCAAAGCATTGTGGATTTTACACAATACACAGTTCAAGATGGGTTACCACTACCCTTTTCACCTGAGCCTGCAGCAGTTGTGTTTGTTGTAACCTTTGCCGTTATGGTTATTGCGGGTGTTTGGCTTAACCTTTCTAAGTCAGAATAATTTTTAAAATCAATTTTATGAAAATTAAAACAATAATTAAGATTTCAATTGCGCTGTTGTTTTTGCAATTAGTTCCGCTACTCATTAGCTATTTTTCGCCAGAATTTAAATTGGCTTTAATTACGGAAAGTTTTGGTAACACCCCTTCACAGGATGCAGTTAAAATGTTTGAATTATTTTCTTTGGTAGTTGGGCTGATGGGGATTGCCATCTGTTTTTTGATGTATGGTGTACTAACCTTCTCCGACTTGATGGTTTTAAGACGCCTTTCATTTTTATTCTTTATGTTGATGGGCTTTTTTGCATTGCCTGATTTAATTGGTGCCATTAAAGGAAATCCAACAGCTCCCCTGCCTGTCATTATCTTAAATTTAATAATGATTGTGCTATTGCTGTACGGATCTAAAAGAGGAACCGCTTAGGTAGATTTATTACTATCTAACTATAGAAAACGAAGGCCCCTTTTAGGGGCTTTTTTATTGAAGAAAAACAATTTTATACCTTCGTGTAAAATTCAGCCCATGCACGCCATCAGCAGTTATATCACAAAACATAAAAACCGCTTTTTAGAAGAACTGTTTTCGCTTATCCGTATTCCGTCCATAAGTGCTGATTCTGCCTATGCACAACACATGGAAGCCGCTGCAAAAGCAGTACAAATAGCGTTAAAAGATGTAGGCTGCACCCACACCGAATTGTGTCCCACAAAAGGCTATCCTATCGTATATGCCGAAAAAATCATAGACCCAAAACTTCCCACGGTTTTGGTATATGGGCACTATGACGTACAACCGCCCGATCCCTTAGACCTTTGGGAAACACCTCCGTTTGAACCAGAGATTCGCGAAACAGACCTCCACCCTGAAGGGGCAATTTTTGCGCGAGGCGCATGTGACGACAAAGGACAAATGTTTATGCACATCAAAGCCATGGAGGTTATGGAACAAACTGGTGGACTGCCGTGCAATATTAAATTTATGATTGAAGGCGAAGAAGAAGTAGGCAGTGACAACCTGGAAGATTTTGTTCGTGCCAACACCAAAAAACTTGAGAATGATGTGATTCTTATTTCAGATACGGGCATGATCGCCAATGATATTCCCTCTATCACCACCGGATTGCGTGGACTTAGTTATGTGGAAGTTGAAGTCACAGGACCTAATCGGGACTTACACTCCGGACTGTATGGCGGAGCGGTAGCCAATCCGATTACTATTTTAACACAAATGATTGCTTCCCTTCACGATGAAAAAAACCGCATTACCATCCCTGGTTTTTACGACAATGTGGAAATCGTTAGCACTGCTGAACGTGCTGAAATGGCGAAAATTCCATTTGCATTAGACGCATACAAAAACGCCCTTGATATTAAAGCCGTTTATGGTGAAGAAGGCTATACCACACTCGAACGAAAATCCATTCGTCCAACCTTGGATGTGAACGGTATTTGGGGAGGCTATACGGGTGAAGGTGCTAAAACCGTAATTGCGAGTAAGGCATATGCTAAAATATCGATGCGATTAGTACCCCATCAAAAATCAGAAGAAATAACGAAGCTGTTCTCCGAACATTTTAAATCACTTGCGCCAGAAGGCGTAACTGTAAAAATAATTCCGCATCACGGAGGTGAAGGCTATGTAATGCATCCCGATGGTTTGGCGTTTCAGGCAGCTTCAAAAGCCTACATAGAAACGTTTGGAAAAGCACCGCTACCCGTACGAGATGGTGGAAGCATTCCCATTGTGGCACTTTTTGAAGAAACTCTAAAAAGCAAAACCGTGCTTATGGGCTTTGGACTGGACAGTGATGCCATCCACTCCCCCAACGAACATTTTGGGGTGTTTAATTTTTTAAAAGGAATAGAAACCATTCCCCATTTTTATCATCACTTTACGGCTTTGCACCAAGCAAATCAATAAGGAATAAATCAGCTGAAATGCCGTCTGCCAAAAATGCACCTTTTCGTGTGGTTTTCAGCGAATTGGCTTCAATATGAAGTAGTTTTTCGTCTATAAATCGTTGGGCTTGTTGTTCTAAATGTTTGCGATATTGCTTTCCTAAGTCCTGTTCCATTTGACCTAATGAAACACCCCAAGAAGCACGCAAACCAATCATAATCGCCTCATTAAATTTATCAACCACACTTAATTTTTCTACAGTTTGCGGCAGTTCGCCTGTTTCGATTTTTTTTATGTACGCGGCATTGTTGCTGATATTCCAGTAACGCTGTGCGCCATCGAAACCATGCGCCGAAGGACCAATCCCCAAATAAGGCTTTCCCTTCCAATAAGCAGTATTATTTTTGGAATGATATCCAGCTTTTCCGAAGCTGGAAAGCTCGTAATGCTCATAGTCATTTGCTGTAAGCGTATCTACAAGATATAAAAATTGTTCCTCAACATCGTTTTCATCAAGAAGGGAAACAACGCCCTTTTTTACAAAGTGTTCTAATGCTGTTTTTGGTTCTAACGTTAAGGCGTAAGACGAAATATGCGGAACATCGAGCGTAAGTGCAGTGTCAAGATTTCTTTTCCAATCGGAGAATGTGGTATGCGGGGTGCCAAAAAGCAAATCAAGAGATACATTATTGAAAAACTCCTGTGCCAAAACTACCGATTGGATTGCTTGTTTGCCGCTATGTGCACGATTCATCAGCGTAAGCTCTTTGTCGTGAAACGACTGCACACCAATCGATAAGCGGTTGACTCCTGCATTTTTTAACCCAGCTAAGTACGATGATGTTAAATCATCGGGGTTTGCTTCAAGTGTAATTTCAGGGTTTGTGGAGATATTAAATTGAGAGCGAATCGTTGCAATCAATTCCGAAATGGCCATTGAAGAAAGCATTGAGGGAGTTCCACCCCCAAAATAGATGGTTTCCACAGGCAGTGATGCTTCGTGCTTACGCTGTCTTAATTCATTTTTAATGGCCTCAACCATTTCATTTTTATAATCCCCCGTGGTGGAAAAATGAAAATTGCAATAATGGCATGCCTTTTTACAAAAAGGAATATGAAGGTAAATTCCCGACATCTTTATTTTTTTACGCGATGCTCTTGTTGCTTGACAAATGAACTCCAACCGGAATAGCTTTTTTCGGTCTGCTGCGCTGGATTAAAATAATGACATACTGCAGCTGCTAGGCCATCAGTAGCATCCAAATTTTTAGGGAGTGATTTTAACCCCGTTAGTTGTTGTAACATTTTGGCTACCTGTTCTTTAGATGCATTTCCACTACCCGTTATTGCCATTTTTATCTTTCGAGGCGAATATTCAAAAACCGTCAAATCGTGAGCAATACCCGCAGCAATAGCAACGCCTTGTGCCCTACCCAATTTTAACATCGATTGCACATTTTTACCAAAAAATGGCGCTTCAAGTGCCATTTCATCAGGCTTATATGTTTCAATTAATTCTGAAGTACGTGCATAAATATGACCCAATCGCACATAATGGCTCTCGTACTTGCTTAGTTTTAGCTCGTTTAGTTGAAGGCAATTAAGTTTATTTCCTTCTACTTTAATAATCCCAAAACCCATAACGGTTGTTCCTGGGTCAACTCCTAGAATTATTCGCGAATCGCTCATATGTAAAAATAGGGAATAATTGCTATTTATAAATAGCAACGGGAAGCATCCAATGCACTTCCACAGGAACTTCCAAATTTGTCTTAAAAGCAGGCTGAAATTTTGATAAGGATGCTACTACTTCCTCAACAGATGAAAAAATCTCAGGTGAGATATTATTTTTATTTGAATAGCCAGAAATAGAAAGTTGACCAATGGTATCTACTTTCAACTTTACAAAAAGGGTGTCCATCAGCTCAAGACTTGAAATACGGTTTAAACGAAATTTATTTTCAAGTTTGGTTTGTATCAGCACTGTAAAACAATTCCAATTTTGGGTGATATCGTCTTTTGGGCAGTCGAGATAAATGGGAGGTTCATCCATTTCCGTCCAGTTTATATTTGGTGCTTGAGGTTTCGTTTTAGGCGAGGTACATCCAATTATAAAAAGGAAACTCACTAAAAAAAGTTGCCAAAATTTCATTTTATAAAAGTAAAAAATAAAGCTTTGCTATTGATTGAACCCATGAATAATTTGTATTTTTATATATATGGATATTGTACTTTTAATTCTTGGCGCATTACTTATAATGTTAGGCTTGGCAGGTAGTTTTCTACCCATAATTCCAGGACCGCTCAGCAGTTGGTTTGGATTGTTATCGTTACACTACAGCAGTAAAATAGAACAAGATTGGGGGTTTTTAGGTTGGACGCTAGCAATTGCAATATTCATCATGATATTAGATTATTTGATTCCCATTTGGGGCACCAAAGCCTTGGGCGGCACAAAAGCAGGTGCTATTGGATCAACTATTGGCTTGGTAGTTGGGCTCTTTTTCCCTCCATTTGGAATCATTTTAGGTCCTTTTGTGGGCGCATTTGCTGGTGAACTCAGTAAAAATCCAAATCGAAAAGTTGCACTTAAAGCAGCTTTTGGTTCTTTTTTGGGTTTTCTGTCTGGCGTAGTACTTAAGTTTATTGTATCGTTTATATACCTGCTGTTTTTTGTTTCAGCAGCTTGGAAAGGGTTTGAAAGTTGGTTTTAGAACCAGGAGCAAAAAGGAAGGGTGTTTTTTCTCAAATCACAATACTATACTTGTAAAAATACGAGTACTGAAGTTGTTCTGTATCAAATCACAATAAATTTTAACTAAACAAAACAATAAAAACGAATGCTTCCTTATTGCATCTCTGGAACTTTTAAAGATTTATAAAATGGACTTATTTCGCCAAGCACGCTTATCGAAATCTTAAACGGATTGTGCGTAAGCCAACCTGTTTTTTTGTTACCAAAATTTAAAATACGTATATAATTAGGGTAGATTTGGTTATAAACATCTAAATCATACACTTGCCTAAATTCGTAATACTTGCTCGAGATCCGTTGCACACGGTATACATTCTCCCACAGACTCATACCATTATTTAATCGCATGTAAATTTCTTTTTTACTTAACCCCAAAATAAAACAATCGTTGATGTGAAGGGTAGAAATAATCATACGACCATCAGCAGGCAGTTGATATAAGGGTTCTTGGTTTCGAATACGGCGAACGGCTTCCCAAAATGTCACCATATGTTCTTGAAATTTATTATCGGTGGTCTGGTAAATCAATACGTGATGATTGTTACGCGGATTTACATGTATATTCTTTCCCTCGTTCAGTTGAACTGCATTGCTTAAGCTTTCACGTATTCTAACCCTTCGCACAGGTACTTTATCCCCGCGCTTGTTAGGTAAAAATATTTTTGTTTCCCACCCTTTCTTATTTGGAATAGCAAGTGCGTTCTTGGGGATTTTACCATTCACGAATCCCCCGCATAAATCAATTTGATCATAAACTAATTCTCGGATACTGGAGTCAACAATTTTACTAACTTGTTTTGCAGTATTTAATCTATTTATAGATTTACGAATGTGGTACCCATCCTCTCCCTCTGGAGATTTACGTTTTCCATAATAGCTGTCTTTATGTAATTTCCCCTTTGGAGCCAAGTGAAAAACATCTTTGTTTTTTTGCGATATTCTTCGAGCAACTTGACGGTTTACGTCTATGGAAACAGATATGGTTTTGTATGCTTGAATAGCATCTCTTGTAAATTGCGTCCAAGGCGTAGGAAAAACACCCCTGTAAGGCATGGGTTCGTATCTGTTCCAATAACGCAATTCTTCTAAAAATCTGGGTTCATTAAGTGCCGTAACCAGGGCTATGGTGGCGGGCTCGCGAGAGTTTAAGTGTCTTGCTTTTTTATTAAACTCTTTAAGTGTACTTATCCCCCATTTACGACGCAAACTACTTGTTGCATTACCGCGGGCTGCAATTACGCTGGGACAAACACGATTAAGATATTTTTTTAATTTAAGCGCCATTTGGTGCTGATCATTAAACTCCTTTGTTACGCAATCTTCCACATAATTAGATGCTATAAAATGTTTAAACTTTAAAAATGGACTGTGTTTTTTAGATCCGTTTAAAAGCTGTTCTAAAACACGTATTTTTACCTGCTCCCATACGCCAGAAGGTTGTGAAGAAAAATACTCGTATGGGGTTTTGTTTATAATGTTCTTTTTAAAGGAACGCATACAAAGTGTTTTGTTCTTGTCAGAGTCATTAAAAAATCTTTCCCATGGATGAATATAAACGATAGAAACTTCTTCCGTAAATAGGTTTTCAATGGTAATAGGCGTACCGGTATACGGGCATATTTTATTCCATTCTAACCACAATTTGTATTTAAATAAATTTGAATGCGTAGGGTTCTGACCTGCAGCCAACAAAGCATCGTGTATCTTAGGCAATTCTAATTCTCTAATTTTTTTTGAAATCAGAAATGCTTTACGAAGATTGGCGTTTATTCTTACCTCGTTGGAAAGCACAAAATTGATTTGGTCTATTTGTCCGTATTCGCGTATCAAATTATTGATCAACTTACGCACTTCAAAAACGGGTTTTTGTGCTACAGGCTTAAACTTACGCATAATTTCAAGGTCGTCGTCAGGTGTAACAGCTAAGGCATCGTCTTCATTGTACTGCTCAATCATATAAAGTTTTTTGACATTAAGTTGAATGCCAAAAGCATTTGAAAAATCGTGTATCCAGCTTTGTGTATCTAGTTTTTCTTTTTCAACAGTCACTTGAATAAAATAAATGATGTTGGTTCTTACTTCCTCGCTCAGACTATTCCACTGATTTGCGCCAATAGCGTTCTTAACACCTCCTAAAATAACGGCGTTATCTATAGAGTATCCCCGTCTTAGATAATATAAAATGGTTCTTGTCGCCTTCATGCTTAATTTTCCAAAGCCTGGTTTAAGCTTTAAAGCAGCAACTGTAGATGCTTCATTCATCGATAAATTCCATCGCTTTCTAAGACGTGCTTCAAGCATTGCCTTGTCAGAATAAAAATGAAGGTCATGCCAAAGCTCGTGCTGTTCTTTATCTGTAAAGTCAAAAAAGCGTTTTCCAAATGCGGTTTTTCGTGCTAAGTGTGATATGGTATTTGCTAAAAATATCTTGGTGTTATCGTCATAATTAAAGGCGAAATCTTCTTCAATACCTAAGGCAACACGTACTTTTTTAAACATAAAACCAGAGAAGTGAACTGCTATTTTTATTGCTTTTTGACGTTGTCTATTATTTAGTGGTTTTCCGTACAACTGTATTGAATCCAACCAACAATAAATGTTGTACCATTCGTAAAGCGGATGGCTTAGCCACATGGCTTTTTTATCTTTTTCATAAAGACATGTTGATGCTACACCCCTTAATTTTCGGTATTGACACGGACGTTGATAAAATAAAATCCCCTTTTCCCCATCTTTTCCTATGAGCGTCTCTTTAAATTTATCTCCTAAAAAATTATGAAAACGTGCTTGTACTTCAAGCAAGCTGTTAATTTCTTCATGGTACATCTGTCGGTCTAGATAGCGGTTTCGCACCCTTACCGCTTTGTAACTGTATGGTTGATTATTTTTGGGTACTAATTCGTTAAAATATGAACCTAAAAACTGGTTTTGTAAGTGACGATTTGTTTCGCGAATGCCAACTCGATTTGAAACAGGAAGTCCTTCTAAAAGAACTTTGGTCGTATTGTATAAGTTATTCATGACTTTACCCCTGCGCTGACTCATATGGTAAAGAACTCTTCCCAATTCATGTTTAGACAACTTTTCGTTTACTCCTTTTGCTCTCAACTCATAAGGATGCAGCGCAAACCATTGTTGCATTTTGCGATACTTGGAAGAAGCGGTGTTATCCTTGTTCCATTTTGTTAGCTCTTTGGTAGATAATGGACACAAGCCATTTTGCGCTAAGAAAGAAAGCATTTTTTGCTTTCTGTACATTTTACGCAAATACACTTTTCGTGTATTTCTTGTTTGAGTCCTAACGGTTGCCTTAGAAACCTCACGATCACCTTCACCCAAATAATTCACAAATGAAGCAAAAATTCGAGTGCCAATATTTACAATCCTTGGACTTGTAGAATGGCGTACTAACGCCCACCCAATAGATTCTGTTCCTATGTGTAAGCCCAAAATTTGTTTCATTTCTAAAATTTTTTATACATTTGAGGCATCTTATCACAATAAGGCTTTTGCCGTGGACTTATGTCCAGCGTCCCGCTTAGGTGGGACATTTTTTTTATAAACCTTTTTTGAATTTAGCCAAGGTGCTGGTCGAGGAAATCCCGACCAAACAACCTTAGCGTAGCATAACAATCAAAGCAAAAACGGTTCGCTGCTACAAAAAGAACCTACTATTTTGGTATGGGCAAAAAAGGCTGTGGGTATAACTTTTCCATTGTATGACAGATGTTGTAAACCTCACATAGGACAAATTTGAAAAATGGACGACCCTAGGCATTTCTAAAAAGGTGGTATGGCCATTATAGCCATTGAGGTGACGTTTTCAGCTATTGAGTGAGCCGAAAAAGTTGAAGATTGTAAGTGTAGGGTTTATCTTACTTTAGATAAGATTAGTAGTACAAACTGCGGTTATCTGTAACTTCAAATGTCTTTTTGACTGCCTCAGCTACATTAGATTGCATGTTTTGCTTGGATGTATTAGAAATGGAAGCTTTATAACCAGCATAATTAGTCAGGCTCTCAGCAGCCTTTTTTGACTTCAGTTGTACTAGAAACACCCCCGAGTTTCCGCCAATAGGCGCAGATATTGCATCTTGTTCCATGCCAAAACCAACGCCTACAACAGCGGGTTCATTAGACGCACCTGCCAACATACTTGTAAAACGATTCACCGCTTTAGCAGAACTTACGGTTTGTTCAAATTTAGCAGCAATTTCTTCTAACGAATTATAATCGCCAATTTGGTCGACTAACATGGCTTGCTTTTTTTCTTTCATAACAAGTGATGAAACCGAAGCTTTAAGCGCATCAGCATCCGGAAGACCAGCTTCTTTTACAGCTGTTACCTGAACGATAATATAACCACCTGAAGACAACGCAAATCGCTTTACATCTGCTACCTGACGCCCTTCTTCAAACGCCCAACGCACTACTTGACGTTGTGCGCCCAAAATTGGTAATGATTCATCTAAAATTTTAACATCGTTAATCTCTTTAGCAGCGTAATTTTTCTGTGCTGCTAAGTCTTTAAAATCTGTTCCTTGTACATCCAATTCAAACTGTGTTGCTTCAGTAAAAACTTGGTTGCTTGTGGCTTCGGACGGGACTAATTTTTTGGAAATAGTAGCAAGTTTCACCACGTCTTTTTTGTCCTGCACTTCAATTACATGAAACCCAAACTCGGTTTCTACCACACCAATAGCGCCCACACGGTTTCTAAAAACAAAATCGCTAAAAGGTGCGACCATTTCTTCACGTACAAATTCTGGCAGTTCGCCTCCGCGAGAAGCCGAAGGACCATCTGAATTTTCACGTGCTAAAGCAGCAAAATCGCTTCCTCTCCTTGCTTTTCTAAGGATTGCATTTGCTTCGTTTTTAGCTGATGCTTTTATGCGTGTTACCGTTTCTGCAGCTCGTGTTGCCCCTTTGTATGCAATCAAAATATGACGCGCTTTAGCTTTACCGCCCTTTTCTCGAGCAACGACACGAGAAATATTGCTAAAACCATTGTCTTCATAAGGACCAAAAACCTCGCCTAAGGGAAGCTTAAATAAGGTACTGGCATAATTTCCAGATAATTCAACTTCTGAAACAAAAGCATCTTGGAATGGCACGTCAGAGTTTTCGCTCACAAAAGCTGATACTCCTTCTGTTGATATTTCAGCAAATGATGGAAAGGTTTCTTCTTGTTTAGACACTTCATTATATTCTACACGAGAAGAAAGCAATTCACGTAATTCGTTTTCAATAAGCACTTTGTCTTGTGCGGTTGGCTCCTCTACAAATTGTACATAGTGCAAATTTCTTGCTTCTTCACGCTCATATGCGTCTGCATTATTTGCAATATAGGCTGCAATATCTTTGTTGGAAACAGGCACTAGACTGTCGGCAATAACGCTGTAAGGAATACGTACAAAGTCCAAATCAATAATATCATTTTGTAACGCATAGCTTTGTTGCGCCTCAAAATTGGTAACATTAATTCCAGCAGAAACCATATCTACATACTGTTGCACACGCAAGTTGTTCTTGATAGATGCCTCTTGAGATTTCCACTGTTCAAACCCTTGAGGATTGTTCTGACTTAAGTCTAAAATAAAATCGGTAAAGCGTTCAGAGTCAAAAGAACCATCTTCCCCTTGAAATTGAGGGTCTGAAGAAAAATTAGGATCGCTTTTAAGAAATTGTTCAATATGATTTTTTCCAACCGATAAGCCAAGTGCATCAAAAGTTTGTTCAAAGGCTTTGGCATTTGTTGATTGTTCAAAAGCAAAATTCACGGCTTGCATTGTTGTCATGCGATAACTGCGCTCAGCAAAATCAACCTGACGGCTGAATTCATCAATACCAATTTCTTCGTCACCCACCAGCAAAACAGGGTCTTGACTAGCGGAAGAATTTCCATCAAAAATTCCTGTGAAAACAAACGCCAATAGCGCCATACCAATGATGAAAATTAAAAAAATGGAACGCTCTCTGATTTTACCTAAAATCGCCATGGTTATAAATTTAGACTGGATGCGAAAATACAATTAAAAAGAAGAATTTAAAATGCTAATTCACATAGACTCGCACTAAATCGACTTTGGTGTTGGACACTTCCAACATTTCGAAGGTAAATCCTTCGACAACGACTTGTTCTCCTTCTTGGGGAATGTCTGCCGTGTGGTGCACAATAAACCCCCCAAGTGTTTCATAAGATTCCGAAAGTGGTAAATTCAAATCAAAATTAGCATTGATTTCATCAATCTCAAGGCGCGCAGAGAACGTAAAAGAACCGTCTTCATGAGCAATGCTAACATTGGTAATCGTATCGTGCTCGTCTTCAATCTCTCCAAATAATTCTTCAATAATGTCTTCCAACGTCAACATGCCTGCAGTGCCCCCGTATTCGTCTAAAACTACAGCAATGCTACGCCTCTTTTTTGTCAGTAAATTAAAGACGTCTTGAATGCGCATAGTTTCTGGAATCCATTCAACTGCCATAATTATTGAGTGTAGTGATTTGGGT
The DNA here is from genome assembly GCA_009937085.1 of Bacteroidota bacterium. Classification (GTDB taxonomy): domain Bacteria; phylum Bacteroidota; class Bacteroidia; order Flavobacteriales; family Flavobacteriaceae; genus UBA7446. The sequence goes on along the minus strand of JAACDD010000041.1, from coordinate 5,063 downwards.
TTTTTAAACATGTCAAAAGCATGAACATAGCCGATAATATTATCCATACTTTGTGCATAAATCAAGATTTTTGAAAATCCTGTAGATGAAAATATTTTAACTAATTCTGCAGGTTTCTCATACCTGTCAACTGCAACCATTTCGGCGCGAGGCACCATAACTTCTCTGGCTTTTAAGTTTGTAAACGATAAGGCATTATGAAATAATTGTAATTCGGCATCACGGTCATCTTGACTAGCTGTTTCGATGTGTTCCGAAATAAAATCTCCTAATTCTACCTTGCTAAATGCAATAGATTCTTCTTGTTTAGGCACATTGAAAAAACGAAAAAGGACACTGTCTGAAAAACGAAGAATTGCCCAACTGACGGGTTTCATTAGCTGATAAAAAACAAAAGCGGGAAGCGCAAAAAAGCTTAAAAATCGGTTGGCATAAATCTGAAAAAATACTTTTGGTAAAAATTCGGCAGTAATAAGAATTACCGCCGTTGAAATAAGTGTTTGATAAAAAATTATATGCAACGGCAGCGAAGAAAACCCAACGTAATTCGAAAACAACTGACGAACAATTAGTTCGCCTGCAAAAATACCGTATACCACCAACGCAATATTATTCCCCACAAGCATGGAAACAATAAACCTGGAAGGGCTTTTTGTAATAGATTTCAATAAATCGCTGTAGCCTTTATTCTGCGTTTTTTGTATTTCAAGCCTGATTTTGTTGGACGACACAAAAGCAATCTCCATTCCGGAGAAAAAAGCCGACAACAAAAGGCTAATGAGCAAAATCGTTATCTCGATAGACATGATTTAGGATTGCTTACGCGCTTCTAATTTTTTTCGGTAACGCCTACGAATGTAAAACATCAAAAAGGCAACTGCTGAAATGGCAATATCGACAGCGGTTCGCGCATCCTCAGCACCGTAATAATAAAATGCTCTAAACAAAAACAAGCCGCCAAAAAGGAGGTAAATAATTTCGGAAATTCGGTAAAATTTAATCATAATTCTTCTTCTACGGCAACACTTCCAATAAGTGGCCCTGTGGTTATTTTATTAAACGACCTGCTGGCATCTAAAACTTTAGCCGCAATGTCATAATCTTTGTTTTTAAAGGTAAAGTTTTCTTCCGTAAAAACCCACTCTCGATTTACATCCCAATACAATTGCGATGTGCGTAGGTCGGCACCGTCGGGAGTCGTAATTTGCACATTCCCCCTTAAGTCTACCAAGTTTGTACGATTGTACAAAATACCGTAATCGGCTTTTACAAAAGTCTCCATATTATTTTCATCGAAAAAGACAACCTCCACACCAATGGGAAACTCGGAATACGGAAAGGGTTGGTTGGTATAATCGATGTTTTTAGGTGCTTTAAGAATAGCTACCGTTTGGGCTGAGTCGGTATATACCACACGTATGGTGTCTGCTTCTCCTACGGGTAATGCGTCAAATTGATTTAGTAGCTTGACCTGTTCATAATTGTTTTTACACGAAAAAATAGCTATCGCTAAGAGCGAAAAAATGAATTTTTTGAACAGTGCTGACTGTTGCATGTTACAATTCAGGTACGGTTACACTGTCATTAATCCAACATGAAAAACGAATTGTTTGACCAGCGTTTCCTTCTGTGAAAATATCGGTTTTGCTTGGCGCTCTACCCGCGTAGCTTGCTGCCATTTTAAGAGCCGTTTTCTTTGTTCCAGGGTCAACTGAGGCTGCACGACGAGCCGTTTTTGCTGCCAACCAATAGACCGCACGTTTTTCAAACTGTGTCGTACCGCAGCTATTTGCACTAGAAGCATACAGGTTTGCAATAAGCATATATGCTTTCCCCATCGAAGGTTGGTTTTTCAACGCTCTTCTAGCGTACGAACGCGCTTTGCTTTTCAATCCTCTGGTCTTAAACTTTACTGCAATTTTGTACAATATCGCCGCTTTGCGGTATTGATCTTGTTCCAATGTTAAAGACTCTTCGTAGTATGCCAATGCGCCTTTGCTATCGCCCGCCTTATCTTTTAATAATCCTAAATAGTAAGCAGAATTTGCAGAAGGATTAATCCCATGAAGCGCTTCAACAAGCTCCACAAAAAGGGGATCGTCTGAGCATTCTTTAGCATCCATTCTACTTGCTGCGCGGTTTAACCAAACGCTATCGGTTTTATTGGCTTCGAAGTTTTTACGGTAAAGTGGAATCAAATTCTCACAGCTCGATTCTTTTGAAATCATGGCATCCAAGTTACCTGCATAAGTAGAAAATGCCAACACATTGGTTTCGTAAACGCGCTTGTTGCGCTGTTCTCTGGATGTTACAGGCTGACCCGCGTCTTGCTTTTTTAATATGACATCAAGTTTACGCGCCAAGTTTGTTTGCTCCAGCTCGAATTTTTCAGATATCTCTTCGTATTTGGTAAATAATTCCTCTGTTGTTTTATTTCCATCTTTATACATATTGTAAGATGTCTTAAAAAATGTATACAAACGCTTTGGACTTGTAAAACTCGCTGCATCTTGCGTAAAGGCTTGGTTGAATGTGTCAAATACTTCTTGGGTCGTTCCCAATTTATAATCGAACATTGCCTGCGCCTTCGAAGAAAGAATTTTCCCAATCTCACTCTTACCTCTTTTGGTTGTTGGGAAATAGGTAATCCAATCTCCATATAGCGAAATGAGTTCTTGCTGATAAGCAGCTTTATCGTCAGTAGCATTTTTGATTTTGTACGCCAAAATACGTTCTCCGTATTTAAATGTTGCCACATTGAGTTCTGGACATAGTGTGCGTACTTCTTTCCATGGTTGATATGCAGCATCGTAATTTTTCACTTTTGCAAACTCTGCAAAAATGGATAAGTTTCCAGGGCATGAACTTTTATCCCCTTGTGCAGTGGCAACGGAGCCAATGCATAGCATTAAAAAAAAGAGTGTGTTTTTCATAACTGTTCTTTAATCGTATTGTCGCTTAATAAACCAAACATCACTTAGTGAAAATCCTAACATAATGTTTGTGTAGTTTTCTTTTATCAGGCCTGTTTCTGTAGTTCCTAATTGACCTATTTCTACGCCAATATTCACTTTAGACAGCACATTCATTGGTAGTCCAATTCCAAAGGTTATGCCAAAGTCTTCCACGGCTTGATTTTTTAGCTTTAGTCCTGTGTGTTCCCAGCGTGCGCCAACACGGTATACCACACGGCTAAAGTAACTTGTAAAGGAATCGTATTTTGGGATGTAAAACCCACCTACTGAAAACCGCGAGGTCGGAACAAAATTCACATCTGCACTGGTTTCTAGTGGATTGGTTATTCCTTTTGCTGAATTCACATAGGTCAATCCTGCAAACCAATGTTGGGGTTTTCCAAAACCAAGACCAAAAGTAGTTTCTGCAGCAAACTTATTTGTAGTTGTTGCCAAATCTCCTAATTCTATTTCCGTTTGTGCATCAACAGTACCCGATGAAGATATGGTGGAAATAATTCTTTCATTTGAACTCTCTAATGAGGCTGTGGGTGTATAAGTCAAAGAAGCTTGAAATATATAGTCCGAAAAAATATTTCGGTTATAATGCATTCCAAGGGTGTAGTGAATTCCGCTCAATTCGGAGCGTGTAAAAATCTGCGTGCTTTTTTGAACGCCTGTCGCAGTTTGGATGTAATTTTTTTCAGTATATCCAAAATTATAAAAGGCACTTGCGCCTAAACTCAATCCCTCTAATGGATTTACGGCAAAACTTAAAAACGTACTGTTGACGCCACCTTTTCCATCAAATAGGTTTCTATATTCTAGGTCGTTTTCTAGCATTGTTGTGCTAACTCTATACCCAACAGCAGATTTGGGTTTAAGTCCAAAACTAAACGCAACGTGTTTTGTAGGAACACTTAGGGCTAAATAATTGAGTGATGCAGTAGCAGCAGATGCTGATGCTTGTGGAGATTCCTGAACGGTAGATTTATAATTTGCGCCAATACGATACTGCACATACTTCAGCTTTGCTAAAGTAGCTGGATTGTCTAGACTAAATTGCGTGCTGTCTGCATAGGTGATTACCCCGCCCATGGAATTGTTTTCTGCAGTTCTTGTGGAAACAGGCTGACCTGTTCCATAATATGAGTATGGAGACAAGGTTACATTTTGAGCAAAAGCACACAAGCCAAAAAATGTTAGGGTAAGGGTAAGAAAATTACTTTTCATGAAGTGAATTAAACGTCAGTAGGCGGTATAGACCATCAAGGGTCAGATCTGCGTTCGCAAATATGGTATTTTTTATCTTTTTATTCAAAAAATTGGCGTCTCCGCCTGTTAAAATTATGGTAAAGTTACCATACGTATGGGAAAATGCGTCTATATGAGCCTGAATTTCAGCAATAACTCCAGCCTCTACACCTAATTCCATGCTTGTTTTGGTCGATATTCCAATAGCAGGTATTTTTTCAGGCGGATTCAGATACGGTAGCTTTTCGGTAAATAAGTGCATTGCGTGATAACGCATTGCTCTTCCTGGTGAAATTGCTCCGCCTTTGTGGTGCGCATTTTCGTCCATAAAATCATAGGTAATGCAACTTCCAGCATCAATAATAAAAACAGGAGAATTAGGGAATTTTGATAGTGCTCCGGCCAATGCTGCCCTGCGATCAACGCCTAGAGCATTAATATTGTCGTAGTCTGATGTAAATGGGTATTTTGTTGCGTCGTCTACATAATGTATTTTAAGGGAGCTTGGGAGCTTGGCAAGTAAACGTTTGGTTTCAGGTCCAACTGCACCAACTAAAATGGATTCAAAAGGATTTGCTTTAAAAAATGTATCCCACTTATTTTCTGTCCAATGGGTACACATTCCCGATTTATGTAATTCTCCCGCTACAAAATATCCGTACTTGACGTGGGTATTGCCAACATCCAACACCAAGTGTCCATTTTTTTTCATAGAATGCTAAAGTAGAAGTTTTTTTTCAAGCTACTTGCCAATTGTGGGAAAGGGGCTATATTTGTGCCTGCAAATTTTGCATGGTACCTTAGCTCAGTTGGTAGAGCAAAGGACTGAAAATCCTTGTGTCCCTGGTTCGATTC
>JAACDD010000040.1 GCA_009937085.1 Bacteroidota bacterium | reverse complement strand
ATGGCACGACCTCAAGATTTTCCTGGCGATTACTATGTATATAACGAAATGAATTATTCATTTGTTGGCGAGAAAACCAAAAAAGTTTACCAACTCGGCGATCGGGTTTTGGTGCGCGTGGATGCTGCAGATCCTATCAAAAGACACCTTGATTTTTCACTTTTAAGACACGCAGAATAAATTGTATCTTTGATAAAACCTTTCTTTATGCGTCTCGTTTTTTTACTTCTTTTAACTTCTTTACTTAGTCACGCACAAGCCATTCGTTTAGGTCAATTTGATGAAATCAAAGTATTTGATGGTATTCGTGTTACGGTTATTCCCTCGTCGGCAGATTCGTTAGTAGTCGAAGGAAAAAATAAAGATTATGTTTCGTACAAAAATAAAAATGGTAGGCTTTATATCCGTATGGACATAAAAAAACGTCTCAGCGGTTTTAACACAACTGTTGCCCTTTTTAGTTCTAGTCCGTTGGAAGAAATCGATGCAAATGAAGGCTCATTTGTTTCGTGTCAAGATGTACTATTTCAACAAAGCATTGTATTGAAAGCGCAAGAAGGCGCAGAAATTGAAGCGTTGTTGGATGTACAAAAAGTATCTACCAAAACTTTTTCTGGAGGTATCGTAAACCTAAAGGGAGCAGCTGTTGTCCAAGAGCATCGTGTAAGTGCCGGCGGAGTTGTTGATGCGTCAACATTAGATTCAGAACAAGTAGAAGTACGTGTAAAAGCAGGTGGAAATGCTGCGGTACGCGCCACAGAACTTGCCCAAGCGAAGGTTTCGTTTGGCGGCTCGGTTAAGGTATATGGAGACCCAAAAAAATTAATTAAAAAAATTGCCGTTGGCGGGAATATTTCCCTAGCCTCACAACCAGCGGACGAAGAACCTACCAATGAGTGAATTTTTAGCAGCAATACCTTTTTCGTTATTGCTGGTTGTTTCTACAGGCCCCGTTTTCTTTGTTATTATCGAGACAAGCATCTCTAAGGGGGCACGTCGTGCTTTTTGTGTAGATATCGGTGCGGTTATCGCGGATATCGTCTTTATTCTAATTGCGCTATTTGGCGCAAACACCATTCACCATAATTTAGAAACGAACCCGCGGTGGTTTCTGCTTGGCGGCGTAGTATTGGTTGGTTTTGGATTGATGTCGTTCATACGTACGCGGGCTAATAAAAAGGATGTCGTTTATGCCACTGAACAACTCAACAAAGGAAGCTACCTATTTTATATTGGTAAAGGTTTTTTGCTTAACATTATTAACATAGGCACCTTAGTCTTTTGGTTGGGATTGGTGGTGCTTTTTGGGACGAATTACCAAATGGATTACGGCAAAATTGTGCCGTTCTTCTCTTATATCTTGGTAGTGTATTTAGCTTTTGACGTAATAAAAATTTATTTAGCTAAGCAGCTCAAAACCAAACTTACACCACAGGTAATTTATAAACTGAAGCAGTTGGTACACCTGATTTTAATGTTGTTTGGATTGTTTTTTGTTTTTCAGGGGACCTTTCCAGACGAAAAGCAAAAACTGGAAGCAACACTACAAGAGCGTTTAAAGTAGAGGCACCGAGCGGATTCGAACCGCTGTACAAGCTTTTGCAGAGCTCTGCCTAGCCACTCGGCCACGGTGCCTTTAGAGATGCAAAAGTAGGATTTTTTTATCGCATCCAAACACACCTAGTAAAGAAATGACTACAACCTATGTTTGTGTACACCTAAACAAATTTTTAGTACATTAGCTATAACAATAGACCCAACTCTATTCTACAACCGAACGTTTAACTGCCATTGGTAGACCTACACTATTTCGAATTTTAGCATTTTTTTGGGATTTAACATACGATAAATAATCGTGTGTATATGCCTGTTGTACAAAAGCAAAGTGCAAACAAAAAATGGCATCAAGCTTAACACCAAAAGTCGGAATAAGCTGAAAACAGACATTAAAAAGGAGTAAGCATTAAGTTAAATTACATATAATGAATAAATTAATTTTAGTTTTAATTATGGCAGCCTCAGTACTTATTAGCTGTGACAAGGATGACGATAAGCCATCATCGTCAAGCTTAGAATTAAATATCACAGGCCTTGAGGCACTCGGCAATGATTTTGTCTATGAAGGGTGGATTATTGTTGATGGATCACCTAAAAGCACTGGAGTTTTTACAAGTGTTGCTTTTCCACAAACGTTTAGTGTAGATGCTAGTGATTTAGCATCAGCAACAAAATTTGTATTGTCTATTGAGCCCGCAAACGATTCGGATCCTGCACCAGCAGCCACTAAACTATTAGCAGGCGATTTTTCTGGTAATTCAGCAAGTGTTAACTCAACTGGAATTGTAGGAGACTTTAGCAATTCAACTGGAAAGTATATTTTAGCAACCCCAACAGACGGAGGAGCAGATACATATGAAGAAAGCGGCGTGTGGTTTTTGGATAATTCAAGTGGAATGCCTGCTGTTGGCTTAGATTTACCAACATTACCTGATGGTTGGAAATATGAAGGCTGGGCGGTAATAGGTGATACTCCAGTAAGTACAGGCACATTTACAGATGCGGCTATGGCTGACGATAACGCAGCGACCTCTCCATTTAAAGGAGATGCTGGAAATGGACCAGGATATCCGGGAGAAGATTATTTGCAAAGCCCACCAGCTGGATTGGAGTTCCCAACAGATGTAAAAGGATCAAAAATAGTAATATCTGTTGAACCAAGTCCAGATAACAGTGCAAGTCCCTTTACATTAAAACCATTGGCACATCAGGTTCCTGCAGATGCCACAAATCATACAGCAATAGAAATGGGAGAAGGTCCTGTAGCTATGCTAAGTGGGACAGCAACAAGGTAAATAAACACCGAACGAAATGTATTATTAGGGCTCGAGACTAATACGAAGAAAGACAGAGATTTGTCTTGTGCCCTTTTATAAAAAACAACTAGCGCATTAGTACCCGTTGGTAAAAGTTTTTTGCAAAAAGCAACTATTTTTTTACAGTAATACACTGAAATTTAAGGTATTAAACAAGAAAACATTGAATAAAACATAAATGAAATAAACTCTTTTTCGTCGAGCTCAGGACAGGTGCGGATTTATACAATTTAGTCACTATTAAATCTCAACATTATGATTAGAAAAAGCTATTTACTATTAATTGTTTTAGGCGTTCAATTTACATTAAACGCCCAGCTAACAAATAACGACACGGAGGATGCTACCCCCATTAATAAGCCCAGAGTTAGATTGGTTGTGCTGAATACAACAGATGTAACCCTTACTCAAGATCATATCGAAAGATTAAGAGACATAGGAGAGTATATCGAAGACTTTTATGTTTCTAAGCTTACTGCAAAAGGATATGTTTTAACCAACACCGATATGTTTGCACGAAACACCAATGGCGATATTTTAGTTTATACCGCGAATAGTACACAGTCGTCAACAGCCATATCCAATATTAAATCAACTGCTACCAATTTAGCACAACTCGCTTATCCCGACTTAACCAACCTTAATACTGTTTGGGCTATTGCACATTTTAAGGATGGAGGAGGTTTTGTAGGAGGGGGTAATATCGCTAGTGGAGGGATGAGGTTTCAACTAAAAGATGCAGTTGGGAGCATTAATTTCTCGAGTCATATAGCTCAAACAAATTATCATAGAGGCGTATCGCTAAAAGCTATCGCCCATGAACTCGGTCATGCATTAACGGTGCTACATCTTGGTCCACAAAGAGCAAACACACAGTTTAATACGCTGATGGGCCCCATAAGTACATCTTATGAAAATACGGTAGGTATTCCACAAACGGTTGATGTTCAATTATCAGATTACACAGCGGCTATTATAGCCTATCACCCCATATTTAGAGATTCTGCTTTTCAATCATCAGAACTGAACAATAAAAGTCTCAAAATAGAAAAAATAATGGGCGACTACGACCTATTTACCATAGATTGTTTTTCGGGTGTTGCACACGTAAGAGGAAAAGTAACCTCAAACCTTCCATTTCACCATATTGTAATTCGATTCACGTATGATAATCTAGAGGGGGGCGGGTATTGGAATTCGTCTTTTGCGGTAACCCCAGACGCTAATGGTGTTTTCGATTTACAGCTTTCAGAAAACGACATAAATATTGGCCCCGCTTCACGAAATAGTTTTGAATATGAAGTAATGGTAGTTTTTGACAATGGACTTTCTAGAGGAGTAAGTCGGCTAGACACAAATGAACCAATAGATATAAACAAAAATCAGTACACAAGTGGTTATTCATTTGATACTGATACCAACATAACGCAAAATATTACGCTATCAGGAAACACTCTTTCTACGGATTATGGCGGAGCTATGTCTTATCAATGGATTGACTGCAATAACAATTACCCCATTACAGGAGCAAACGCTCAAAGCTATACTTCTAATTCAAATGGTAGTCACGCTGTAAAAATTGTTCTCCCTAATGGATGTACGCATACATCAAGTTGTTATAATGAGACTGATTTATTGGACATCTACCCCAATCCTAACAATGGCACTTTTTTTATTAAATCTAAAAATGACAAAATAAAACACATTGAATTACACAACATTTCTGGTCAAAGAATTCTTCAGAAAGACTATTGGCAGGGCAGGAATACCGTTACAATAGATTTATTGAGTAGTGGAATTTATATACTGCGTATTAGGACCGACAAAAAGACATATACCATGAAAATAATATCACTGGAATAATATATTTTGCTTCTATATTATCGTCAACATCTTATAGACTAATAACGTTTAAAAATCAGTGCTAGTGCGAGCTTGTTTGTTGCAACCTTTTGGTGTGCGCCTGTGACGTGTACTTTTTTTCAAAAACCATTACCTTCCCTGCTCCAACTCTACCGCTACGCTTGCGACATGCCAACCAATAGGCGGGTTTATTTTCGCAACCTTAATGTTGGCTAAGCTTACTTGTGCGCTGGCTTCAAAAATGCGGTCTAGAATACGTTGTGCTACATGTTCCAGCAGCTTTGAAGGCGTTGCCATTTCTTCGCGCACACAAGCACAAAGCGTTACATAATCAATAGTGTCTTCGAGTTGGTCCGAAATGGCAGAAACGGATAAATCGCCTTCTACCCACACATCCACACGATAGTCGCTGCCAATCAGTGTTTCTTCAGGCAAACAACCGTGGTAGGCATAGACCTGAATGTTTTCTACATATACTTTTCCCATAATCCGCCAAATATAGAAACTAAAACCAGTAAGTATGCCTAAATAATTACCTTTGCACGAAACATTTTTATGATGAGCGAACAGCCGTCTAAGCACTTTATTGAGCACATCATTGACGAAGACCTAACCGCAGGGCTTGAACCAACAGCCTTACGTTTTCGTTTTCCTCCCGAGCCTAACGGATATTTGCACATTGGACACGTAAAGGCAATATGCCTAAACTTTGAACTTGGCAATACCTACAACGCGCCTGTAAACCTTCGCTTTGACGACACCAATCCCGCCAAAGAAGAACAGCATTTTGTAGACACCATCAAAAAGGATGTGTCGTGGTTGGGTTATTCGTGGGATAAGGAATGTTACGCATCAGATTATTTTGATCAACTCTATGCTTGGGCAGTCCAACTCATAGCTCAAGGAAAGGCGTATGTTGATGGTCAAACTGCCGAACAAATGGCAGCACAAAAAGGCACGCCAACCACAGCAGGAACGGATAGCCCCTTTCGCAATCAAGATCCTGAAGAAGCCTTACGCTTATTTGAGGAAATGAAGAAAGGCCTGCACCCAGAAGGTGCTTTTACGCTACGTTTTAAAGGGGATATGTCATCTCCAAACATGTTACTCCGCGACCCTGTTATATACCGTATTGTCAATAAAAAACATCATAGGACCGCAGACAAATGGTGTATTTATCCCATGTACGATTGGGCGCACGGACAGTCGGATTATATCGAACAAATTTCACATTCGTTGTGTACGCTAGAGTTTAAACCACACCGTGATTTGTATGATGCGTTTTTAGACGAATTGGCTTCTAAAGGACTGCGACCCAAACAGCGCGAGTTTGCACGTCTAAATTTAAATTATACGATTACCAGTAAACGAAAGTTGCAACGCTTAGTCGAAGAAAACATTGTTTCGGGCTGGGATGATCCACGCATGCCAACCATCAGCGGGTTGCGCCGTCGTGGGTATACACCAGCATCGTTGCGGAAGTTTGCCGAAACCGTTGGTGTCGCCAAACGAGAAAATGTCATTGACGCCTCACTATTGGAATTCTGTATTAGGGAAGATTTAAACAAAACAGCCACGCGCGCAATGGCGGTCTTAAACCCCATTAAGGTGGTCATTACCAATTACCCAGACGACAGAATAGAAGCGCTTCAAACGGATAACAACCCTGAAGACGCAGCTGCCGGCACACGCGAGTTACCGTTTGGAAAGACCCTTTACATTGAGCAAGATGATTTTAAAGAAGAGGCCAATCGTAAGTTTTTCCGTCTAAAAATTGGCGGTGAAGTACGCCTAAAGAGCGCCTATATTATCAAAGCAGAATCGGTTGAAAAAGATGCGGCAGGAAATGTTATCACGGTCTTTTGTACTTACGACCCAAAAAGTCTTAGCGGCAGTGGTACGCCTGAAAGCCAACGTAAAGTAAAGGCAACTATTCATTGGGTCTCTGCTCCACACGCTAAAGAAATTGAAGTGCGTCAATACGACCGCTTATTCAAAACAGCATCACCCGACAGCGACAAGGAAGTGGATTTTATGACACACATAAATCCAGAATCACTTTCCATACAAACTGCCTTTGCAGAGCCGATGCTGGCAGAAGTAACTGCAGAAGATTGTTTTCAATTTCAGCGGTTGGGCTATTTTGTTTGTGACAAAGAGAGTACCCCAACAAAAAAAGTCTTCAATAAAACGGTTGGATTACGCGATACTTGGGAAAAACAACAACAGCAACCTCAACAAGCAAAACCCCAACAACAGCAACTTAAGCCAATAGACGAGCTTAGACGCCTAGGCAAGAAATTTTCGAATCTATCTGTTGAAAAGCAATTAGCGGCTAGCGCCCAAGTAGCATCCCTAGCGACTCAAATTTCTTATGCGGAATTAGAACCCCTTTTTAACACGGCCGCAAAAAAAGTGGGGACACGCGCGGTGGTTCTTCTTGCGTTAAAAGAACAACTGAAAACGAGCTCAGCTACGCCAGAAGCATCAGCATTTATAGTAAAAGCACAGCAAGACAAAAACGAATTATTAGTTAAACTTTCACATGATATTAAAGCATAACGTTCTTTTCTTATTTTTAATTTTTTCCACCCTCACAGTAGCACAAAATGATATTGGTTCGTGGCTGATTTACAAAAACAAACTAAAGCTGAACAGCAAAACGAGCATAGACACGCAATACCAGCATAGAAGTTTTACGCTAGATTTTGAGGAAGATCAAGCGCTTATCACAGCAGGTATGAGTCACGCGCTATTGGAAAACCTAACGGTTTCTGCAGGATATCGAAAAATAGGTGCGCTTTCAGAAAACGGAATGTACCAAAAGATTGCTTTTTCTACTCAACTCCACAAAGTAAAACTCATTAACTCCTTCTTTTTAGAAGAACGTTGGATAGGTGACAATTTCCAATTGCGTTACCGTTTTGGGCTGACAGCAAAAATTCCGCTCTCAACAAAGACCGCATTAAGCCTAACAGAAGAGGTGTTTTTACAAAACTCCGGCACTAGTTTTAACCAGAACCGTGTAACGGCGCAAGTATCACACAAGCTTTCTGATGCACTTCAGCTCAATTCAGGCATTATGCACTGGCAGTTTCCAAATCTTAAGCGTTGGGTGTTTTTACTTTCCCTCTCACATACGATCAGCATATAAAGAAAGGTTGTATAAAAAGTATGTAAATACGCCATTATGAATATACTTTAGAATCTTTAAAGACTGATTATCAACACATTGATAAGGTCAGAAACGAACTCTGATATACTAAATGTAGCTTTTTTAGACTGCCTCTTTACAACATAAACGCTTTTTTACGCCTCGCCTTTATCTGTGTTTTCTTTTCCTCTTTTCATCGCTTCGCCAATTTGATTACTCGCCGTAAACGAAGCCACCATATTGTTTAGCATATCTGACCCTGCTTGTGGTGTGTTTGGCAATAGGATAAGGTTTGAGTTTGTTTCCTCTCCTATAGATTGTAGGGTGTCATAATGTTGGGTTACCACAATAAGGGCAGAGGCTTCTTGCGAATTAATACCCACTTTATTTAGCACTTCTACAGATTCCTCTAAACCACGCGCTATTTCACGTCGTTGATCGGCAATACCTTGACCTTGTAAACGCTTGGACTCCGCTTCTGCTTTTGCTTTTTCTACAATTAAGATGCGCGCAGCATCTCCTTCATATTGAGCTGCAATTTTTTCTCTCTCCGATGCATTGATTCGATTCATCGCGTGTTTTACTTGTTCATCAGGATCAATGTCAGTTACAAGCGTTTTGATGATGTCATACCCATAGTTTATCATGGCATCATTAAGCTCTGATTTTACGGCAATCGCAATATCGTCCTTACGCTCAAAGACATCATCAAGGCGCATTTTTGGGACTTCGGCACGCACGACATCAAATACATAGGATGTGATTTGGTCGTGTGGGTAATCGAGTTTGTAAAACGCCTCATACACCTTGTTTTTTATAACCATATACTGAACAGAAACTTTTAACTTAACAAACACATCGTCTTTTGTTTTGGTTTCCACAATTACATCAAGCTGTTGTATTTTAAGGCTTAGGCGTCCAGCAATTCGATCTACGACTGGAATGCGAAGCTGAAGCCCAGACTGCCGAATACTTTGAAAGCGACCAAAGCGTTCTATTACTGCTGCCGTCTGTTGTTTGACAATAAAAACAGCAGAAAACACAAAAACAACGGCAATAAAGCCAACGAGTATATTAAAAACAAAATCCATAATAATTAATTTAGAGAGAACCCTAAATATAGTGATTTAGACGGAAAGGTTTTTTATCGCAGTGTTAATTCTTGAGATGCTATTTTGGACTCCAATAGTGCTACAAATTTCGAAAACATCGGGGCCGCGTAAACT
>JAACDD010000039.1 GCA_009937085.1 Bacteroidota bacterium | reverse complement strand
TAGAGATAAACACTATGACCTTACGAACGGAAAAGCGCAATCAAAAGTGCATTACTTTTCGGCAAACCCAAATGGTGAGGCTGAAATTATAACGATACACCTAAGACAAAGTGGTTCAATTAAAAAACTTAAATGGGATTTGGACTTTGCCGATTTGGTCGTAAAGGGCAGGGGAGTCCGTGGAAATACGGTTTCCAAATACGCCATCAAGCGAGTAGATCTAAAAGAAGAAGGTGTTTCTACACTTAAACCGAGAAAGGTTTGGTATGACGAAACCGTTCAACGCCTTAATGCTGACGAACGTGGACGTTTGCTAGGTGCATTCAAAGGGGAGGATCGATTACTAATCGTAACGCAATCGGGGAAAGTAAAAACACAAATTCCAGATTTAAGCATGCATTTTCCTCCTGACATGTTGTTGTTGGAAAAATGGGAGCCTCAAAAACCGCTTTCTACTGTTTACTTTGATGGAACAAAGGATCGCTACTTTGGAAAACGTTTTCTTATTGAATCTCCTGATAAAGAAGAGCAATTTATACAAGAAGGTTCCAAAATCAAATTAGAATGGTTTTCTGCCGATTGGCGTCCCGTGTGCACGCTTCACTTTGTAAAGCCTCGTGGCGGTGAAGCAAAAGAAGCACAACAGCTAGCGTTCGAAGACTTTATTGCACCAAAAGGAATAAAGGCCATCGGAAATCAGCTTACAACAGAAAAGCTAAAACGCATTGAGGCTAATGAGCCGTTGCCATATACACCAGCGCCTGAAATAGAAGCCGTTGACCTGGAAGCAGAAGTAGAAGAAGTAAAACCTTCAGAAAGCGATGATAGCGAAGGGCAAATTAGTTTAGAGCTTTAACGCTTTGCTTTGCGTTTTCTAAAACGCATATTTAGAAATTCCACCAACAGCGAAAAAGCAATTGCAAAGTATAAATACCCTTTTGGAATAGCACCAACACTTGTGCCTAGCATTTCTAAATGTGACAGGTGTGCTCCTTCAGCAATAAGCATAAATCCAATCAAGATAAGGAATGAAAGTGCTAAAATCTGCAACGATGGGTGTTTGTGCACAAAGCGCGTAACAGGATGCGCAAACCACATCATCGCTATAATTGAAATAATTACCGCAGTAATCATAATCCAAAGCGCACCATCTATGCCGCTGGTCATACCCACAGCAGTCAGAATTGAATCTACAGAGAACACCGCATCAATCAAAATGATTTGCAGTAAGATTTTTCCTATTGTGTTGGCTGCTTTGTTTTCTACCTGTTCGCTTTTTTCGCCCGCATGGTCAATCTTTTCATGAATTTCTTTGGTGCTTTTATAAAGTAAAAAGAGTCCCCCTGCAAATAAGATAAGCGATTGACCGTTGACAGCTACCTGCATAAACGAATTGGAAATTTCAAAAAGAGTGGATTGTATGGCAATAAGCCAAGAAATAGCAAAAAGTAAAATTATACGCAATACAAGAGCAAGAAGTAGCCCAATGTTGGTTGCGTTTTTTCGTTTTTCCTCAGGAAGTTTTCCTACTACAATAGATATAAATACGATGTTGTCGATCCCCAAAATAATTTCCAAAAAAGTAAGGGTCAACAGCGAAGAAATCGCTTCAGGAGTGAAAAGAAAATCCATTAATTACTCAGTTTGGTTACCATTCCACGTTGCTTGTTGGCGCTATCGCCAACCAAGTTATATTCAAACATATAGGTGTTGTCTTCAGTTGTGAGAATTTTCATGTGTACTGCCTTTGAATCTTGATACGATAGGGGACGCAATTTTTTTACAATACATTCACAGTCATTCAGCCAGCGAACAGACGAACTGTCTACGCGACTTAGGTAATAGTCTACCTCAATACTATCTGTACGTGTGAATTTTGTGGTAAGTGTATCGCCCAACACCATAGAAGTAAAGGAAAACGTTCCAGTGTGAAAGTCACTACAATTACGTTGCGGCGAAAAACAAGCGGTTAAAGAAAGTAATAGAATACTAATCGTGGTAATTCTCATGCCCCAAAAATATCACTTTTTATTGGTGTAAGTGCTACAAGTACCGTCGGTATAGAAAACAGTAACGCGTTCCACTTCTTGATCATCGAGTACGGGGTGGGGCGGCCTAATATGTTGTTGGGTTTGTTTGGGTTGTTCAGTGTGTTCAATTCTAGGTTGCGCTGGTTCATTGTCTTGCTCAGAAGCGAATAATGTTGGTGCCTCACTTGCACTTTGCGTTTGCGAAACTTCACTGCCTAAGAGCAACCAATCGGTATGAAGGGTAGGGAAGGCGTGAAGGACTTTTAAAACAAAATCCAAGCTCGGTTTATTTCGTCCCGATAAAATGTGAGAAATAGAAGATCGCTGCACACCAATTTTATCGGCAAATGCGGCAGAACTTAACTCACTATCGTCAATTACTTTTCTAATGCGTTCAATTAAAGACATGGTTACATTTGTATATTTAGATTTGTAAATCCCTTGTATTTTCAAATGTAAGCATTTATTTAAGACGACGAATATTAAATTAAAGCTTCTTTAAATCACACTCAATATACATGTTTACAGCAATTTAAGTATATTTATAATTTAGATTAGTGAAAGCGTATTCAGATGTAAACATTTAGCGTGCAGCTTTGTTTACAATAATAACTTTTACGTGTATATGATTGTAAACATGTTAAAGTTTACATTTGCAAACGATGAATGATTTCTTAGCCATACAGCAACAATTAAAATCCCAAAAAATTCAAGGGCGTTATATAACACACAATTTGATTGAGTCAATTGTAATGCAGTTTCCCAACAAACTCATTGGAACTAGTGTGGAAAACCGACCAATTCATACTATTGACTTGGGAAGCGGACCTGTCAACATTTTGATATGGTCACAAATGCATGGCAATGAGTCTACTGCGACCAAAGCATTGGTAGATGTTTTGTGTTATTTACAGCAAAATCCTGCGTTTTTAGCGGCTTTTACGCTTAAGGTAATCCCAATGCTCAATCCGGACGGTGCAGCTGCTTACACGCGCGTAAACGCCAATGAAATGGACCTAAACAGAGATGCGGTAGAACAATCACAACCAGAATCAAAGTTACTTGTGGACTTTTATCATGCCTTTAAACCTGATTATTGTTTTAATCTACACGATCAGCGCACCATTTTTGGCGTAAACGACAACCCTTGTATGCTTTCTTTTCTTTCGCCTGCTGCTGATCAATCCAAAAAACGCACCGCTGCTCGTGAAAAGGCGATGGGTGTTATTGGTTATATGCAAAATGCCTTACAAGAACATATTCCAAACCAGGTTGGACGTTATGACGACACCTTTAATCCAAACTGTACGGGTGATTTTTTTATGCAACAGGGTACGCCTACGCTATTGTTTGAAGCAGGGCAAGTTGGTCAAGATTACGCACGTGTGGAAACACGCAAGTGGTATGGCTTTTCAATTTTAAAAGCACTAGAATGCATTGCGCTTAATCTTCATATGCCAAACATCTATCAAGAAATCCCAGAAGTTGAAAAGTCTTTTGTTGATGTAATCATCAAAAACTTACATTACCATAAAAAGACTATTGATATTGCCTTGCAATATGCTGAAGTATTAAAAAATAAAAAACTTCATTTTGTTCCTATAGTCCACAGTATGGGTGAGTTATCTAATCTAAATGCACATGAAATTATTGATGTTTCTGGAAAAAACCTCTCTTTTTCTCACGAAATAACAGTTGATTCAAATGCAGTTTGGTTGTCAGAATTGTTAAATTTAACACAATATTCACACTAGATTTAGGGTTTAGACGCTTATTATTCAACGTTTTTTTAGTTTCTTTGCTAAAAATTTAAATAATGGCTAAATTTAAGCTAGATGATATTGATCATCAAATCCTAGATATACTTATCGATAACATGCGAACACCTTTTACGGATATCGCCAAACGTCTTTTAATTTCTGCAGGTACGGTACACGTTCGTGTACGTAAAATGGAAGAGGCTGGAATCATCAAAGGTTCTTCATTGGCTTTGGATTACACCAAAATGGGCTACTCTTTTATCGCATATGTGGGGATTTACCTTGAAAAAACACACCAAACAAAATACGTATTAGAGCGTCTTCGTGAAATTCCTTTTATAACTGTAGCACATATTACTACAGGTAAGTTTAACATTTACTGTAAGTTACGTGCGAAATCAACAGAGCATGCGAAAGAAATAATTTTTAAGATCGATGATATTGATGGTATTTTGCGTACCGAAACAATGATTTCGCTAGAAGAAAGCATCAATGACAAGAAACGACTAATGCACACCATTTTTAACGACCTTTAAATCAACTTGTGAATCCACGAACTAAATTAGAACGCTTTGAAAGCGGTGTTCTGTCTAAATTCAAGCTTTACGATAGCATTTTTTCAACCCTGCCGTATTCTAATATAACGAATACAGCAACCTTGTTACCTCTTTTTGCATCCAGTTGTGCCGAAGGCTACAATCAAGAGCAAGATCCCAAAACCATTGTTGAAGGGTTTTTTGCGCGCTATTATCCAGACTTCAGTAAAGAACAACAAACAGATTTATTGTTTCGTTTTATACAATTTATTGAACGCAGGGTAGTACTTTTTGATGCTGTGGAAGATGCAGCGTTTAGCCGTATCAATAACATGAGCGGAATAGGAACACTTCGAAATCTAAAAGAAGAAGCGCAATCAAAGCAAAAAACCGCTGAACTCAAGCAACTGCTTCAAGAAATAAATGTACGTCCGGTACTAACAGCACACCCTACACAGTTTTATCCTGGTTCAGTATTGGGTATTATTACCGATTTGGGGAAGAGCATTCAAAGTAACGACTTACAAGAGATTAAGCAACTACTGGC
>JAACDD010000038.1 GCA_009937085.1 Bacteroidota bacterium | reverse complement strand
CCTGAGACATATCAAGGTAAAGCTTTAAATGATATTATTGATGGTGAAGACGTTTCTGTTCGTGACTATTTATTTACTGAAAATTTATGGTCTACCCATTTTGGAAACCCACGTTGTGAGGCAGTACAAGACAAACGATGGAAATACATACGCTACTACAAAAACGAAAACTTCTCTGCCCAGTATTTTATCAATACTGCTAAAAAATTCAATGTCAATTTGACAAGCATGCTATATGCAAACCACGACCCGCAAATTGCAGTTTACCAATCCTATGTCAACACACCAATTGAAGGCGAGCAGCCCGTTTATGAAGAGCTTTTTGACCTTAGTAATGATGCTGACGAAAAATACAATTTGGCTGCCAATACGACCCATATTGCCAAACTCGAAGAAATGCGAAAACTTTGGCGCACGGCCATCGTTGAAGCACGGGGTACGGGCACACCACAAGTAGTCAGATTTACTGTTGAAAGTCAAGCAGAGCACAGCGCTAATTTTAAACCAGAATAGGCAACGCCTTTTTCTAACCATAAGACCAACGAACAATGAAAGCGACCAAACTTTTTCTATTTGCACTTGTATTTTTAAGTATTTCATGCAACAAACAAGCGGCTACCGATCCAGTGTCTTTTAATGAAGGTTGGAAATTCCACAAAGGTGATATTGACGGAGCACAGAACGCTGATTTGGACGATGCTTCTTGGCGGGATATTACCTTGCCTCACGATTGGGCTATTGAAGGACCTTTTGACAGCTCCTACAATGCAAGGAGTGGCGGTTTGCCTTTTCACGGAACTGGATGGTACCGCAAACAATTTGATATGCCAGTCACCGCAAGTGGTAAGCACATAACACTTCATTTTGATGGAGCCATGAACAATGCCAAAGTTTGGCTTAACGGGAATATGATTGGCGATCGTCCTTACGGATATATTGGCTTTTCAGTTGATTTAAGTCCGCACCTAAACTATGGCGGGTCAAATGTTATCGCCGTTCAGTTGGCACCAGAAGACTTTTCGTCTAGGTGGTATCCAGGCGCTGGTATTTATCGCAATACTTGGTTGGAAATAAACAATGAAATTCATGTTGCTAAGTGGGGCACTTTTATCACAACGCCAAGTATTTCTAAAGAGGCCGCATCAATCAATATACTGACCGAGATTGAGAGTGTCGCAACGGAGGATAAAGAAGTATACTTGCAAACCATCATTTATGATCCAAAAAATAGGGAAGTGGCCAAAACCCATAGTGTGGTTCAAACCAAGCAAAATAATGTGGTAGAGGCAGTTCAAACCACCACTGTCAAATCACCCATGCTTTGGGACTTAGATACGCCGAACTTATACACAGCCAAGACGACCCTTATTCGGGGCGATAAGGTTTTGGATAGCTATCAGACAACTTTCGGTATAAGAACTATAGCATATGGTGCTGATTTTGGGTTTAAGCTTAATGGCAAAAAGACCCGTTTTAAAGGGGTTTGTTTGCATCATGATTTGGGCCCGTTGGGAACAGCCGTGAATACACGCGCAACAGAACGTCAGCTTGAAATCATGCAAGACATGGGGGTAAATGCCATTCGCACCAGCCACAACCCTCCTTCGCCCGAGCAAGTACAGCTTTGCGATAAAATGGGCTTAATGATACAGGTGGAAGCTTTTGATGTGTGGCAAATGGCAAAAGTGGAAAACGATTACAGTAAACACTTCGATGAATGGCATGAGGAAGATTTACGTGATATGATTCGCACTTTTAGAAATAGTCCCTCTGTTGTGATGTGGAGTATTGGAAATGAAATTTTAGAGCAGTCGCATAATACAAAAGGAACGGAAATAGCTAAAAAACTGGTTGCTATTTGTAAAGACGAAGATACTTCAAGGCCTACGACGGCCGGTTTCAATCAATATCGAAAACCAATGGAAAACGGTATGGCTAATGCCATAGATTTGGTTGGATGGAATTATAAGCCTCGAAAGTATGAGAAGGTATTGGAAAAGCATCCCGACTGGATTGTTTATGGGTCTGAGACTTCTAGTACGGTTAGTAGCAGGGGAACCTATCACTTGCCTATAGAGAAATACGTCAAACACGAGTCTTTGGAAATAACCAGCTATGATTTTATCGGACCACCTTGGGCTTATCCACCAGATATTGAATTTGAGGCTTTAGAAAAAACACCCAATAATTTGGGGGAATTTATTTGGACGGGATTTGATTATTTAGGTGAACCCACACCTTATGGCGGGAAAGACAATTCCACCAACGGCTATTGGAACGGTGATTGGCCAGCTAGGAGCTCATATTTTGGAGCTGTTGACCTTTGTGGACTTCCGAAAGACAGGTTTTATTTATACCAAAGTCAATGGACTAGTACCCCTATGGTTCATGTGCTGCCACACTGGAACTGGGAGGGTAAGGAAGGCGAAATCATCCCTGTTGTTTCATATACCAATGCAGAGGAGGTAGAACTATTTGTCAATGGAAAATCGTTCGGAAGAAAGCGCAAAGGAATAGACAAAACGCCTATTCCCATTAATTTCATTGATTGGGAAGGCGGTCGTTACAAAGGAACCCATATGTCGCCCTATCGCTTGATGTGGGAGGTGCCTTACCAACCTGGGTCGCTTAAGGTTGTTGCTTACACCAATGGTGTGGTGGTTGCAGAAAAGCGCATAAATACAGCTGGAAAGCCAGCTAAAATTGAACTTATTCCAGACAGGGATATACTTGATGCAGATGGTCAAGACATTTCGTTTATCACGGTACGTATTACGGATAAGGATGGCAATATATGCCCTATGGCAAATCATTTGGTCGAATTCTCTGTATCTGATTTGGGAACGATAGCAGCGGTTGGCAATGGAGATCCAGCTACAACGGCACCTTTCCAATCGAATCAACGTAATGCATTTAATGGCTTGTGTATGCTTATGGTAAAGACCACAAAAAAAACAGGAAAACTATCTGTTCAGGCCACTTCAGATGGACTAAAAGAAGCATCAATTTCTCTTACAGCAGAGTAGTTTTAAACGTTTTTAAAGCTAGCCGTATATTCAGACGGGGTCATATTGTATAAGGTCTTAAATGATTGTGTAAAATAACCAGCAGTATTAAACCCAGTTCTGTGCATGCTTTCTTTTGCACTAAAGCCTTTTTCTAGGTATTGTGCAGCAATCCTGAGTCTGTAGTTACGGACAAACTCGGTTGGTTTTAATCCCGTTATCGCTTTAGTTTTGTTATAAAAAGTGGTTCTGCTCATTCCTATGCTTTCGGCAAGTTTTTTGGTTGTAAAGGATGAGTTGTCCAGATTGCGTTCTATTTCAGCTACAACTTTCTGTATAAATTGTTCTTCAACAGCTGTAACATCAATCAAGTCTGGATCAAAAGGTACTTTTTTAAACTCGTCGTGAATTCTTTTCCTATTTTCAAGTAATGAGCTGACCTGCATTTTTAACACATCCATATTGAATGGTTTTATCAAATAAACATCTGCACCAGCTTGAAGTCCCTCAACTTGAGACTCATTTGTCGTTTTCGCAGAAAGTAAGATAAAGGGAATATGATTTGTATTTATGTCATTTTTCACTTCCCTACATACTTCAATTCCATCTATGCCAGGCATCATAATATCACTAATGATAACATCTGGAGATTTTTCACGGGCAACTTTAAGGCCTTTACTTCCATTTACACAACTTATGACGGCATAGCTATCACTTAATTCAGATGCGATATAATGGTTTATTTCCAGGTTATCTTCAATGATTAAAAGTACTGGCTTATCACTATTTTCATAAGAAATAACTTCTTGTAAAGTTTCTGATTTTAGCTCGGGTATTTCTAAAGGCGTAAGGACAAATTCTTTGTCGTCAATCATTTGCTCGGATGTTAAATGCGCAGCACCTAAAGGAAGTTCAAGTGTAAACGTACTCCCTTCGTTGGGTTTACTTTTCACACCTATTTTCCCACCGTGAATTTTCGCCAAACTTTGCGAAAAAGATAGTCCTATACCAACCCCCTGATTCTTTTTATTCTGGTTGTCTGATTGATAGAAGCGGGCAAAAATGTTTTTCAACTCTTTTGCATTAATCCCTAAACCGTTGTCTCTAACGCTCAGCGCTACATGGCCATTTGGATAGTTTTCACTAGATTTTTTTGCAACAACCTTGATGCTTATTTTTCCTTTTGTAGGGGTGAACTTCACAGCGTTAGATAATAGATTATGAACGATTTTTTCTAATTTATTTATATCAACCCAAACAAATATTTTCTCTTTTGGAAAATGGTACTCAAGCGAAATATCTTTTTTATCAGCCAATGGATAAAACTGGCCTGCTATAGTTTTAATACTACTCAGGATGTTTATGTGCGCGCAAGCGAGTTGTATTTTTCCTTGCTCTAGTTTTCTAAAGTCTAATAGCTGTTTGGTTAGCTTGAGAAGATAGTCGGCATTTCGTTGAATTGTTGTGTATGATTTTAGACGATCTTCTTTTTTAAGGCTATCTCCTTTATTAATTAGCTTTTCAACAGGCCCAAGTATAAGTGTTAACGGGGAGCGTAATTCATGTGATATGTTGGTAAAGAACTCGAGTTTTGCTGTATTCAATTCTTTTTCCTTTACTTTTTCAAGTCGATCAAACTCTAATTTTCGCTTTCGCCTGATATCGATAAGGGTGTATTGGCCAAAGAGAAATAGCACAACAAAAAATAATATAAAGTAGAGTATTTTGGCAACCGTTGTCCAGTACCACGGTGGGTTTATGGTAATCTTTATTGATGCAGGTTCGCTAGACCATGTTCCGCTGTCATTACTTCCATACACATTAAATACATAATCACCTGCTGGTATGTTGGTGTAATTGGCAATTCTTAGGATTGAAGAGGTCTCAATCCAATCTTCGTCGAATCCATCAAGTTTGTACCTGTATTTGTTAAGTAATGGATTGTCAAAATGCAGGGAAGAAAAACGTAATGAAAAGTTATTTATGTTGGCATCTAAAAAAAGATGTTTAGTATGAGTTATGCTGTTTTCTATGAGCACTTTACCATCAATCGTCTCAAGCGGTTTTATGGGCTCGTACATAACATTTAAAGCCGTTAATACAATTGTTGGTGCAATGTCAGCGGAAGCATTGTCGTTTGGCACAAATACATTTATGCCATTGATTCCACCAAAGATC
Organism: Bacteroidota bacterium; assembly: GCA_009937085.1. Taxonomy (GTDB): domain Bacteria; phylum Bacteroidota; class Bacteroidia; order Flavobacteriales; family Flavobacteriaceae; genus UBA7446. The sequence goes on along the minus strand of JAACDD010000038.1, from coordinate 21,923 downwards.
AATTCACCGCCATCCCTTTTAAGTGCTGAAATTTCACTCATTTCTGGATTTTGTAATCCGCTTACTGCATAGGTTTTGTAGGTTTCATTTTGTGGATTAAATGCGATTAGGCCATTGTTTGTACCCACCCATAAAATGCCTCTGCTGTCTTCTGTGATGGAATTGATGACATCGTCAGGGAATAGTGCATTTTGTCGATTGTAGCGTTTAAATCCTGTAACCGACCCGTCTGCTGTGCGTATCATTTTATTTAGCCCGCCACCTATGGTTCCAATCCAAAGCGTGTTATCTGAACTTTCAAAAAGTTGCAGGGTGTAGTTACTTCCTATACTGGAAGTGTCTTTTGGGTTGTGTCGATAAGAAACAAATGAACTCTTGGAAATATCGGTGCTGTTTTCGTCCAGTTTGTTTAGACCATTGTTTGTTGATAACCACAAAACCCCAAAGCTGTCTCTATAGATATCTCGAATTATTTTCCCTGACAACTGCTTGTTCTCATTCGGTGAATTTATAAAGCTAAAGCTTGTATTCTTCCCATCACCAGTCCACTTTGCTAAACCCAAACCAAAACCGTAGTAACCCATCCAAAGTTTTCCTGTACCTTCTCCCAAAACAGCGTGTATTGCCCTGTGGCGAATATTGCTACCATCTGTAGTGGGTTTATTGTATTTGGTGAATCGAAAAGATTTTGGTGAAGTATTTCGGTTTACTTTAAGCATGTTTAGCCCCCCGCTTTCGGTTGAAAACCAAAGTATGGAGTTGTCGTTATCAATAATGTTTTCGGAAATGGAAAAAACGTTATTGGAACTAATCCCACGGTTGTTTTTAGAAGAAGTGAAAACATTAAAAAAAGCATAGTTTTTGTTTCTGTAATTTAAAAAGCTGAGCCCACCACCCTCGGTACCTACCCAGAGGTTTCCAAATTGATCTTCGTGCAAACTCCTGATTTTATTTCCGCCTAAACTGTTGGGGGAGCTGTCTTTGTTAAAGTGGGCAAAACCAAAGGTTTTGTTCGTTTTTTTATAAATACCCCCTCCGTTAGTACCAACCCATAAGTTGCCGGTTTTGTCTAAGAAAATAGATTTTACAGAGTTGTTTTTAAGTGTCAAGAAGTCAAGGTTTTCAAAATCGATGGTGTTCTGAAGAAGCTTGCCTTTTTCGAATGTCACAGAAGACAGTCTATCATCAATCACACACCAAAGCGTACCTTTTGTGTCAATTGTAGCTGCCTCATCAGTTACGGTAGCTGAAATAGTTGCTTTTAAATCTTGATAATAATAGCTTATGTTGTCATCTTTCAAAACCCATTTGGAATCATCAGTGCCTTCTAGTTGCTTTATGAAATAGGTGTCTTTGTCTGGTTGATAAGAAATGTTTTGTAGTTTTGAACCTGCCATAGTGTACTTTAAGGCATAGTTACCCTGATTGGTTTCGTAAAAAACCCTGCTATTTTTAGTGTAAATTCTTTTTGCGATAGCTTGTTTGGCAGGTTTTCCCTCAATACTTAAAAGAAAAAACTCCATTTCATCAGCATTTTCTTTGATTACAGCATAGCAAATTTTGGATCTAAATTGAACCCATAATACACTATCTTGACTTATAGTAATCCTATTGGCATAACCACCCATCTGCGGAATGACAGTATTAAAACTTTTGAAGCGTTCTGTTTTTGTATTGTAGCGGTTTAGTCCTCCGTCTAATGTTGCGATCCATAAGTTTCCAAACGAGTCAGTTTGAATGTCTTGCACTATTCTTCCTGATAAAGTAGCATCATTTCCGTTGATGGGCTTAAATACATTAAAACGGTAACCGTCAAATTTATTTAGTCCGTCATTGGTGCCAAACCACAAAAACCCTTCATTGTCTTGAGTGATACAGTTTATGTCGTGTTGTGACAAACCATCTTTAGCAGTAAAATTTTTAAAAATGTATGTCTCTTGCTGACTGTAACTCACAAAAGCTATAAATAAGACAAAATAAAAAAAACAACCAGTTGTTTTTTTCATGGGCTGTGATTTATTGTTATTTTTTAGATTTTCTAATTTACATTTTATTAATTAAATTAAAACGGAAATAAAAATTAATCCCCCTTTGTATTAGTGTATTGACAATTTGACACACAAAAAAGAACATTATAAAAAGAGCTTTGACCTTAGTTTTTTGTTATTTGAAAAACAACTAAGTGTACAAAATTATTTAACAACACTAACTAATGAAAGAACTAATAAAATCAGGGAACCATTCAAGCCAAAAGCTTTTCAGCCTTACAGTATTTATATTTATTTGGTTGTTGAGCATTAACGTTCATGCGCAAAACAGAACCGTTAAAGGGACAGTCATTGGGTCAGAAGATGGCCAGCCTATTCCGGGTGTTAACATACAAATTGAAGGTACTGAAATGGGGTCTTCCACAGATTTTGATGGATTTTATTCCATAGAAGTTCCAGATGACACAACTCTTGTATTTACTTATATAGGCATGATGGAAACCAAGGTTTTGGTTTCTCAAGCAACGCACAATGTTGTCATGGAAACCAGCACTACAGGTTTAGACGAAGTGGTTGTTGTTGGTTATGGAACGATGAAGAAGCGAGAACTTACAGGCGCTGTTTCCTCTGTTAAATCCGAGGATATTATTAAGACAGCAACTTCTGATTTTGCATCATCTCTACAGGGAAGAATGGCAGGGGTTAGCGTCCGACAAGGTAATTCGGCACCAGGAGAGAATGCACAAATAACCATACGGGGTATTACCTCATTTCAAGAAGGCGGCTCTGGCCCCCTGTACGTTGTTGATGGAGTTACTTATATAGAAAACCCAAATATCACTCCCCAAGAAATAGAATCTATAGAAGTTTTAAAAGATGGTGCATCTGCATCCATATACGGATCCAGAGCATCTGGAGGTGTCATTTTGATAACCACCAAAAAAGGTAAAGAAGGCTCTATGAATGTTAGTTTGGATTCGTATTACGGCGTCCAAAACATAAACTCAGGAATTACTTTAGCAAATACAACAGAGTCATTGTACATTAACGATATTTTGTATAGATATCAAGAAACGAACCAATTTAATCCACTTGATTTTAATAAAGATGGTCTACTATTCAATACGGATTGGATGGGTGACCTTCAGGTAGATATGGCGCCTATTCAAAACCATTCTGTTAGTGTAAGTGGCGGTAAAAATGGTCTTACATACAATGTTATCGGTACTTATTTTAGTCAAGATGGCTCCTTGTATAATTCAGACTACGAGAAATATTCATTGCGATCAAACACCTATTTTAAAAAGGACAAGTTTAGCGCACAAGCAAACCTCAGTGTCAATGTTAGTGACCAGAACAAAGAGCCCTATGCACTAATTTACGATGCCATTCGATTACAGCCTTACCGAAGGCCTTTCGACGCAAGCAGCGATAGCTTTACGATTGGCGGCACAAGCCCTGAAAATATTTCAAACTTTGCCGGTAAACTCAAGCAAGAAAATGAAACCAAAATCAATTCGTTTAACGGAAATGTGCGATTAAATTATGAAGTAATCGACGGATTAAAACTAGCAGCAAATCTCGGGAAATCATATTACAGTAAAAAAGACAGATTTTTTAATCCTAGCTTTCTAATTTATAATGAAGAAGGTGTGGAAAACCCTACGGCAAGTAACTATAACGCACAATTAAGACTAGGGGACGGAACAAATAATAGAAGCATTGCTGAATTCACCATGAACTACGCTAAAAGCTTTAAAAAACATCACCTCAAAGTGCTAATTGGAAACACCTACGAACAATCATCTTATGAGTTTTATAGGACAGGTGCTGATAATATATCCAATAACATAACCCCTGTACTTGGAAATGGTGAGCCAATCGTAGGAACTCATTTTATTAATAAAACAAATAGTATCTCATATTTGGGCAGGATAAACTACAACTATAACTGGAAGTATATGTTAACGGCTGTTATTCGTCGTGATGGCTCAAGTAATTTCGGATCTTCAGAGCGTTACGGTGTGTTTCCGTCTATTTCTGGTGCATGGACCTTGTCCAATGAGCCATTTTTTAGAAGTTTAAAAGACAAAATTTCTATGGCCAAAATCCGTATTGGTTATGGAACCACTGGCAGTGACAGAATACCTCCCTATGCCTTTAGCCCAGTTGTTATTTCAAACGTTGACTATCCGTTAGGTGGTGGAAGCAATCTGGCACCAGGAATGACCCAGCCAGGTTATGCAGACCCTAACTTAAAGTGGGAATCCAATATTAGTACAAACGTTGGTATCGATCTTGACTTTCAACGAGGAAAAGCAGGTTTAGTAATTGATATATATAAGCAAGACAAAAAAGACATGTTGTTAGCTATTGTTCCGCCAATCTCAGCTGGCTCTACCCCAGTTAGCGGGCAAACCTATGATCGATTCCTCACCAATATTGGCAACTTACAGAACAAGGGTATTGAAATAGCAGGTCACCTAAATCAAGATTTTGGTGATGTCCGTGTCAAGTTTGGTGCAACCTTCACCAAAAATGAAAATACCGTGATTAGCCTGTCAAGAGAAGGCGAGTTTATTTTTGATGGTTATCCAAATATTGTTCGAACTGGTCAAACAGAGCCAGTTGCAGTACTAGAGGCAGGGTTGCCCGTTGGCGCATTTAAGGTTTATGAAACGGCTGGAACCATAAAAACAGCTGCGGAGCTAAGTGCTTATCAGCAGATGGTTCCTACGGCCCAAAAAGGGGATTTGCGCTATGTTGATGCCGATGGCGACGGAGCACTTACTGCAAACGACAAAGTTTTCAAAGGCTCTTACCAGCCGGACTTTGAATATGGATTTACTGTAGATATGGACTATAAGGCTTTTGATCTTTCTGTTCAGTTATACGGAGTAGAAGGAAGTACGATTTACAATGGAGCTAAGCAATTTGCTTACAGCATGAAACGCCACAGAGACTTGGTATACAGTTGGACAGACGTTAATCCAACGTCAAACATACCCACACCACGTTCCAACATTGAACATCCAAACGTACAGACCTCTACAGATTTATTTCTTGAGGATGGTTCATTCTTACGCATACGGAACATTATTCTTGGTTATTCGCTTCAAGAAGATTTTCTTGAAAAAATAGGGATTGAAAAACTACGTATATACGTAAGTGCACAAAACCCAATCACATTTACCAGTTATACAGGTTTTGATCCTGAGGTCGGAAGTAACAATCCGTTTACTGGTGGATTGGATCGTGGGAACTATCCTGTTTCTGCCACATATCTAACCGGATTATCCATCTCATTCTAACGATTAAAAAACCACATATGAAATTATTTAATACATACATTTTAATGACAGTTGGAATCCTTTTCCTTTCTAGTTGTGAGAAGGACTTTTTAAATATTGAAAACCCGAACGATCTCAGCGCAGCTTCGTTTTGGTCATCGGAAAGTGAGATCCAACAAGGTCTCGTTGCTACATATGGTGCGTTACAGCTACAAGGCATGTTGGGTGGTTCTTCCGCTATTCAACATCCCGTTCGCTCTGACGTAGGCCGACCTAACAATTGGAACGCTAATGCCATTGGCCTGAATACTCTTACGTATAATGAGAATACACAAATTGTAGGTCTCCGTTGGCGTGATGCGTATATTGGTATTTACAGAGCCAATCAAGTGCTGGCTAACTTAAGTAATGTAGAAATGAGCACTGCTGTCAGTACACAAATGGAAGCTGAGGCAAGGTTTTTACGCGCATTCTTTTACAATTCACTTTATAGGGGATATAATGGCGGAAGTGTCATTATTCATACGACTGTACCTGAAATGAGAAATGATTTTTATAAAAAACCATCTCCAGCTACTGATGTTTATGCGCTTATTCTTGAAGATTTAGAATTTGCTTATCAAAATCTACCACAGTCTTATGACGACAGTGCCGATTTAGGAAGAGCAACTTGGGGTGCTGCTACCGCCATGCTTGGTAAGCTGCACCTAAATGAGCATAATTATGAAGGCGCTAAAGGTTATTTCAAAGAGATTTTGGACAGTAATTTGTATATGCTAACAGCAGATATCGGCGATAATTTTGATGAGGAGCATGAATTTAACTCTGAATCTATTTTTGAAGTAGCCTTTTCGATTGATGCCAAACCTGGAACTTCATTTGGTGCGCAAGACGGGCCTACAGGTTCAGAGGCTACAAATAGAGCAATAGGCTTAGCTACAACACAGGGCGGTGGATTTCGAACCGTTATGCCCTCCTATTATATGACCATGCTTTTTAAAAATGACGTGATGGATATGACAAATCCAATAAATGCTTCGCGAACTGGTTCGGCTCCATACTCGATTCGGACCTCGGTTTCTGTGGCCATAGCTGATGATGACAATACAACCTTATATCAAAGATCATCAGATGAAGGTGGAGCATATAACAATAACGAGGCTTCATATTTAAAGAAATTTCAAAACTGGAAACTTCAACGTGAAAGTGATTTAAGTGTATCTGGTATAAACGAAAGAGTTATTCGATTGGCGGACGTTATGTTGTTATATACTGAATGTGTCTTAAAAACTTCAGGTGATTTAGACGAAGTAATGAGTATGATTAATGCCATAAGAGATCGTGCTGGGGTAGTTAATTTAAGAAAGAGCATTGATTTTAATTACAATGAAAATCCGACCACTAATTTCACAAATGATATTGATTTCAATACAGACACTATTAAAATTGGAGCTCATGCATTTATAGACGGTCAAGAACTGACTTATAATAGTGATACCCCATTGACCTATTGTCCAAATGGTATGACTTGTGATGTGAACGACTTACCCTCTAACTTTCAAACACTCGATAGTGAAACCAGTTACTATGTAATTGTTGTTGATTATGAGCATATAAAATTAGCTACTTCCAAACAAAATGCTTTTGACAAACTAAATATTGATTTTACAGAAACTCAATTAAAAAAGTCACAGAATGATAATGTTTTAAATGAAAATATTTCCCAAAGTGAGCATAATATAAACTACAATACGAACTCAATAATGGAACATATTATGTGGGTAGAAAGACCTCTTGAACTTATGTTTGAAGGTCATGACTTGCGTTGGGAAGACCTGACGCGTTGGGGAAAGGTAAAAGAGCAGTACGTACGCTTGGCAGCAAAATCATACGTCATAAGCGGCAAAGTATTATTCGAGTACGACCCTGCGGCACATGGCAGCTTAAATAAGATAAAAGAGTTTGTTGAAGCTGCTAATGTGTATAGCCCAGAAGCACATGATTATTTCCCAATTCCTGCAACTGAATTGAATTCAAACCCAGACTTTTTAGACTAATAGCATGAAAAAATTAAACGCGTTTAAACCAAACCAAGTAATGAAAAAATATATCAACCATACAGCGATTGTACTTCTGGTCATGGGTCTAATACTTTCGTGTGAAAAGGAGTATGACACACCTGAAGCAAATCAATTTTCCGACGCCGTTGCCGTAGCATCGGGGAACAAAAGAATTGAGCGTGGGAATATAACTTCCTTTGCCGATTTATCTAAAGGAGTTACCTTCCGAACGTGGACAATACCTGCATCGGCAACGATAACAAATATGGACGACCAAACTTCAGATTTTATAACTTCAGGAAGCGTAAAATCGTACTCAGGAACAGATTCAGATATAATTCACGTTCGTTTTGACCAGCCTGGAAATTATGAAGTAAATCTAAAGGCAGATTTTGAAGTTGACTCAATTATGCTTGACACCACTTTTAATGTGACTATTTTGGATCATATTCAAACGAAACTTGACATTACGTCGATTGAAGCAGGTTTTTCTGAAATTACAGCTGAACAAATAACCATGTATGAAGGGGGAACAATTAACTTTAAGGATGCATCCTTGGGTATACCAAACAGAAGAAAATGGACGCTTCCTGGAGGTGAGCCATCTTCAGCAGGCGGAATCAGTGTTGACGAAGATGAAAAGGTAAAAAACATCGCTGTATCCTATCCAACGATAGGCACCTATGATTTGACATTAGTGAGCTGGCGTCAATATCCAACAGGAACCAAAGACACGCTATACCTAAAAGATTATATTAATGTTGTTAAGAATATAGACCCACCGTCAATAAAGAGTATAACTGAAAGTGAAACTGGAATCATTCATCTTGCCTATGATTTGCCGTTAAAATTGACCAGCGACATAGTACCCAACTTGACGTTAACTGTTGATGGGGCAGCCGCTACAATTTCAAGCGCTGTTATAAATCCTGATGATGATAGGATTGTTGATATAGCTACTTCGGCAAACATACTCAACAACCAAGCAGCCAAATTATCGTATGATGGAAATGGCGGATTGATGCGTGTTAATGATATTAATGCACCCGCATTTACAGATCAAATTGTAACTCTGTTTTCACCACCAAACTTAGCAGGTGATGAGGTATTTGGATTTGAAGATGGTGGTGCTGGTTGGTCTCCGCCGTGGGTTTGGGATAGCAAGGGGACTACTTCGTTCCCAGACGATTTTGCTGCATCAGGAACTTATAGTTTAAGAATGGAGGCCACAACAGATGTAAAGGTCCGTGCTTATAGCAGGAAAAATGTAAATAAGGGCAAACTTACAGGTGAGTTTGGACTAGTTGCAGGACAAAATGTTACCATTGAATACAAGGTTTGGATTGACCCTTCTTTTACAGCTCCAGGATTGCAAGTTGAGCTTTTTCGTGCTTCCAAATGGGGTGCGTCCGTAGGCTTTTATTCCGATGTGTCGAGCTTACCAAGAAGCGAGTGGGTTACCATTAATTTGCAAGGGGTTAAGAGTTGGGAAGTGACGGATACCGAAGATTACTGGATGTCCATCCGATATGGCAACATAGGTGTTATTTATATCGATGACATTAAAGTATACGAACCGCAATAAACGACAGTTATCATATTAGCAAAATAAAATATAAATGCACATAAGTAACGAAGTAGTATTGAAAAAGCTCATTTTCGTTTTCGTGTGCTTTTTTATTGACACGCTATATGCTCAGCCTAATTTAGTTACGGTAGATGCAACGACCCAACGATTTATAGGAACCACTTCTGAATTGGATCGCACAAAGTTTTTTGTCATTCACTCAGCGCCATTTGCCAGTAAACCCTTACATCTTTCGCTTTATGAAGATTACAATGTAGTGCCATCGGGGAGAGGTTTTTATGGACCCGGTATAGAGGCCAAAAAACAAAAGGGACAGGTGGGTGTATACCCAAAAACAAAGAGTAAAAAAGGGAAAAAGAGTAAGCCTGTAAGACGATTTGTTGCTACAGAACATCCGCGAAACCTATACAAAGAAGGCATAGACATCGAGGGTTTGTCAGATTGGGCAGTACAATATTTTAAAAATATGGATGATGTTGCACGTCCATTGTGGTATGAACCCATGAATGAACCTTTTGTTCACGCCAAAGACTTTTATGACGAAAAAGACTGGGATCCTATTGCCGAAGTTCGTGTCAAAACCGAAATGTCCAAAATGTACCGTGCCATTGCAGCTAAAATCCATGCTGAGCCTACCCTTAAAAATATGAAAGTTATGGGCTACGGAGCTGCTTGGCCTTCTTTTGAGTTAAAAGATTTTAATAACTGGGAGACCAATATGGGGCTTTTTCTTGATATCGCAGGAGACGAAATGGATGCGATATCCTATCACTTATACGACGGGGTAAATCAGGCCGGGCAAAACAACAAACGCCAAGGAAGTAACAACGAAGCCATCATGGACATGATCGAAACCTATAGTGTAAACCGCTGGGGATATGTTAAGCCACATGCCATAACAGAATACGGGGGGATTGTCAAAAATGAATTTACACTTATTCGTAATATGCAGTCTATTCGTTCGCAAAATGCAATGATTTTCGGCTTATTGGACAGAGAGGATCGCTTGGAAATTTCAATTCCATTTAATACGGATGAGGCTAAGTGGCATATAACGGAAAAGAATAATTATTTGCCCTATAAAGCGGTTTTGTGGCGTCCAGAAAATATGGGTGTTCCTAAAAAAGACATAACAGGATGGGTATACACCAACCGAATTCATTTTTATGATTTATGGAAGGACGTAAAGGGAAAACGCGTTTTCGCTACTACTGCTAATCCAGACATACAAGTGCAGGCTTTTACAAATGATAAACAGCTTTATGTAGCCTTAAATAATTTAGCTGAAATCCCTCAAAAAATTAATTTTCAGCTTGACGGAGTTGAGGAAAGTGTGCAAAGCATCTATGTAAAATCATTAACCGTATTTGAAGATGATTTGCCGCGTTACTACGAAACGACAGTTCCATCAATTCCAAGTGAATTTTTTCTTGATACAGCCGAAACCATAATGCTGGAATATTCGCTTAAGAAGCCCCTCGATTTTTCTAAAAAAGTCACGGAAACCAGATATTATTCGGAATCGTTTCTTGTTCCCATAGAAGCTCATAAAAAGATAACGTTTGCTTTTAATCAGCTAACAACAGGAATTATTGGTGCAAGCCTACACATGAGTATTGGTCGAACACATGATTTATCAAAACGACCTATGATTAGCTTTAACGGAACAACTATTGCAATACCTTTTAATTGGGAAGGGTATGATCAAGCAAACAGGAAGAAGTTTTTTGGCGCTATCGAAATTCCTGTGCCAATTGACTTAATTAAAGAAGATAATAATGTTCACATTAGTTTTCCAGACAGTGGAGGTCATTTAAGCACATTAATACTGGATGTTAAAATCTTAAATGAATGAATTATTACACCTTAAAACTACTGACCTTTTTATGCTGTTTTTCGTTTTTTATAAAAGCCCAAAATGCAGTAAACTTCTCTACAGCTGAGGGGTTTACAAATGGTTCCACTTTAACCTCACAAACAAATTGGAGTGCAAGTTCGTGGATAGTGGACACGGACAATGGGGGTATGGTTGCTACCTCAACTGATTGGAAGCGTGCCGCATGGCAAAAAGCATTTACGCTTCATGAAGCTGGTGACCTGATTAAGCTTCGTATCGATTTAAATTTTTCCGGAATTATCAATGAAGTAAACAAACCACTCTTTAAAGTTGGTTTCAGTGCATCTGGTGATGTGGAATTTACCAACCCAGCGGCAAATACTGTTTTTTTATCAGTTATTGACAATATCGATTATGCTTCTCCTATACTACATTTGAGACACGATAACAATCAATTTGCACTAACTCCGGATGCTTATTTGGAACTTTCTTCCGTTCAGGGAACAACTGCATCCGACGATTTAGCTATTGAACTAACACTAACGCTTGGCCAAGACGCCACTACATCAACCATAGAGGCCAAACTAATAAATGTAACAGACGCTACGGAAACGGAATTAGGGATGCACACTGGTATAGATGCAGCAGTATTTACTGCTGCCCAATCTGGCTTGTACCCATTTTTTAGTTCACAGCTTTTGAGTGAAGGTATGTCAGCGTTTGACAGTAATTCAAGCTACGCCGTAAACGTATCAAAATTAACGGTAGAAGCATACTCAAAAGTTGTTGTAAAACCTGCTGTAAAACGTTATCTTGGCGATACTTCTGCACTTGATAGAGGAAAATATTTTAATCTTCATTCTACAGGTGGTAATGATGTTGAATACAATTTCTTTGCAGACTACAATGCTACCAATCACGGACGAGGCTTTTGGGGACCCGCTGCTTATGCAGTTCAACAAGAAGGTCAGGTAGGGGTTTATCCAAGTCCAAAATCTGGACCTAGTGATATTAGAGCGGTAAGTCGTTATATTGGAACCGAACATCCATATAACATTTACCAAGAAGGCATAAATGCAACAATCCTTTCAGATTGGGTGGTTGAGTATTATAAGGACTATGTGGGGGTTAACTTGAGACCCGAGTTTTACGAACCCATGAATGAGCCTTTTGTCCATGCACGAGATTATTACGATGAACCCGACTGGGACCCAGTAGCAGAGGCTCGTGTTAAACTGGAAATGGCACAAGTGTTTAGTGAAATCGGCAGTAAGATTCATGCTACTCCAGAATTGGCCAACATGAAAGTGATTGGATATGCGGCAGCCTTTCCGTCATTTGAAAAAAATAATTTTTCAGTTTGGAACCAAAACATGAAAATGTTTATGGACGAAGCAGGAGCCGATATGGATGCCTTTTCCACGCACATTTACGACGGTGTCAATCAAATAGGCCAAGACACCAAACGCTCTGGAAGCAATATGGAGGCTGTGCTGGATTTGATTGAAAGTTATAGTTTCCAAAAATGGGGAGCAATTAAACCCCACGTGATTTCTGAGTTTGGTGGCATTGCTGAGTCTACCTATTCTGACATTAATAATGTGCAATCCATTCGATCTCAAAACGCCATGCTATTTGGCCTGCTTGAACGTCAAGATGTTACGGAGTTGACTATTCCTTTTACTACTGGAAAATCTACCTGGCATATTACAGAAGCTAACAATTATAAGCCTTACAAAGCTGTACTTTTTAAGCCAGTCCCTTTTGGCGTCCCGCTGGATCAAGTAACACGTTGGGAGTATACAGATCGCATTTATTTTTATGAGTTATGGAAAAACGTTTCAGGCGATCGGATTGAACTTAATTCAACCCATCCAGATATTCAGATTCAAGGGTTTAGAGACGAAAATAAGTTGTTTTTAGCCTTAAATAATTTAGATGATTTTGATCGATCTGTTTCCTTGCAGCTACAATCGGTTACAGGAGCAACACTTAACGATGTACGGATTAAATCACTAATCATCAATCCAAACGAGGCAGCACAATTTACGGATCAAACCACTTTAGTTTTGCCAGAAAGTTACAACTTGAAAGCTAACGAGACTGTAGTTTTGGAATATACGTACAGTACTGATTTTAACTATGAAAATGCGCTTATTTCGAAGCGACATTACAACAATGAATCAACGGTACAACCGATTACTGCCAATTCATCCATCACCTACACCTTTTCTAATGTGCCAGCTTCATCAATTGCCTCTGCTACCTTGCGTATGAGCATAGGGCGCAAGCACGATAAGTCAAAATCACCCACTGTAGTGGTTAATGGACAAACACTTAGCGTTCCTACCAATTGGAAGGGGTATGACCAAGCCAACAGAGATGACTTTTTTGGGATGATCGAAATTGATGTTCCTGCAGAAAGTTTACAGGCTTCAACTTCTGTGACCCTTACGTTTCCAGACTCAGGTGGACATTTAAGTTCGTTAGTGTTGATAACCCAAACGTATGACCAATCCTTATCTTCTACGGAAAAAGGGATTAGCAGTAATGGAGAGGACAAACTTATTCTCTATCCAAATCCAGCGAAAGCTATTGTTTTGCTCGATCAAAAATATATAGGGAAAGAGCTTAGGTTTTTCACACTGACCGGAAAAGAGATATATAGAGCTGTATATAATGGAAATACGGTTGATGTTGGGCATTTAGCCAGTGGGCTTTATTTGGTTCGATGTGGCAGTCTGTTTACCAAACTCGTTATTGAATAAAGAAATCATCATGCAGCAATTTAGGAGTATATATACTGCTGTATTTTTGACGCTTAGCTTCTTATTTTTTGGATTTGCCCAGACCAGTTCACCCTTTTTTAAAAATGGAGACGTTATATGCTTTTTGGGTGACAGCATAACCCATGGAGGACAATACCATGAGTTTTTACAGTTGTTCTACGCTACGCGCTACCCAAATTTAAAGCTGACTTTTCATAACTGTGGTATTTCTGGAGACAATGCAGCTGGTATGATTGATAGGTTTGAAGAAGATGTGATGAAACACAAGCCCACACACGTGTTTCTGATGACTGGAATGAATGATGTACAGCGTACTCTCTATTTTGAGGGAGCGGCAAGCGATAAAATTTTGAAACTAAGAGCAAATGCCTTAGCTAACTACAAGCGAAATACTACATTATTAGTGGAAAAAATAATCGAAAATGGTATAATACCCATTTTGTTAACGCCCTCTATTTATGACCAATACTCCAAAATAGAAAGAGAAAACAACTTAGGCTGCAATGATGCACTTATTGAGTGTTCTAATCATATTAAAAAATTAGGCGATAAATATGATGCGCGCGTTATCGATTTAAACACGCCTATGAAAGCGCTCATGGAACATGAATTGAAAAAAGATTCTTTGTTTACCATTATCGGAAAAGACAGGGTGCATCCCGGAACGACAGGGCATTTTATCATTTTTCATGAGATTATATCCGGCTTAGAAGCACCTTCTGTGGTTTCTAAAATAGCTATTGATGTAAACCAAGATGAGCAAGAAATACGAGTGCAAAACCTAAGCCTTCAAAATGCATTGTTTTCAGACAGTTTGATTTCCTTTCAGACTTGTGAAATGAGTTTGCCATTCCCAATGGGAAAGAGTCTTCACGAGGGTATTTCATTGACCACTTTTAAAGAGCTGTATAACCAGCAACTTTTTCAAGCAGAAGGATTAAGTGATAAAAATTATGACCTGTACATTGATAAACAGCATATAGGAACTTTTGATGCCTACGATTTAAAGAATGGAATTAATCTAAGTCTATACAAAAACACACCGCAATACAAACAGGCGCAAGAAATAAGGCGTTTGTGTGCTGCCTATCGACAAACACAATACCAGCTTCGTACTATTGCCTTTATACGGCACAGTTATCTAAACGACTATACAGGGCTCGATGATATAAATCTAAAGCAAAAGCACTTATCCAAAAAACTTAAACGAATTGAGGGCAAGCCGTATTATAATTACATCAATAGCAGTATAAAGGCATATTTTGAGACACTGCCAAAAATAGATTCTTTAGAAAAAAGAAAGCGCCAACTTTCCGATCAAATACATTCCATGTACACACCCAGGATGCAACAGTGGAAACTTATTAAAAGCTCTAGTGCAACAATGTGACAATATGTTCAAGAATTCTGAACATTTGTGAAAATATTTAGGATAGTAAAGAAGTAGGTTAGCATAAACATTAAACACAACTAATTATGAGAAATTTTTACTTAACTATTTTATCCTTATTTCTGGTCATTTCGGCAAATGCACAGACTGTTGTTAATTTCACTGCTGCAGAAGGGTATATTCAAGGTAATTTAGCTAACAATGCTGACTGGGGTGGAGCTAATTGGATTGCAAGTCCTGATAATTCTAGAATAGAATGTGCAGGTGGCTATTCTTGGGCTAGATGGGGCGTTCCTTTTACTGTTAGTGGAACAGAAATTACTTTTGAAGTTCATTTCAGATTTAACATTGATTTACTAGCAAATAAATTAATTGCTAGAATGGGATTTAATGATAATGGTGCTAATGCTGGTAATATTGCTAACATACAATTATCAACTTTATCTGATGGAAACCTTTATGTAAGACATAGTGACGGAGGTAATGGCAATCCCGATAGTGGTGCGGCAGGACTTACTGATTTTCAACAAGATAATCTAGTTCTAAAAGTTACACTTACTTTAGGTGCTGATGCTGATAGCTCAACTATATCATCAAAGATGTTTAATAGTACAGCTGGAATAGATTCTGGTATTGCTATCATAAATGGGATTCCAGCAGGTGTGTTCACAAAGGCAACTTCATCTGGAATTTCTGGTTTTATTCACGTCCAAGATGCCATTAATGGAACCAGAAATATTTTGGTAGATAAAGTAATTATGACTCAGGGTAATACATTGTCTTTTGATAGAACGGCTGAACTTAATTTCAGTTTATCTCAAAACCCTGTTCAAAATGTGCTTGGAATAACAGGCTTGGAGACAGGAAGTCAAATTTCAATATACTCAATATCAGGAGCAAAAGTATATACTCAAGAATTCAATGGAAATTCCATTAACGTAAGCAACCTAAATACAGGTCTTTACTTTTTGGAAATACCAGGCTATTCCGTAAAGAAGTTTTTAAAGAAATAACGCCACTACAAACGTAATACCGTTTAAAAGCCACCATTTCTGGTGGTTTTTTTTTATTTTTATTGGTATGAAGTATATGTATTTTGTTATAGTGCTTTTGTGCTTAAAATTAACAGCTCAGCATCAAAAAATAGCTATTTATACGGATGACATGCCTTGTGCTTCAAGCCTACTCACGCAAGAGGTATCTAATACCATTTCGATAAAAGAACGTATCAGCAGTCCACAATTATGGTATTACCCAACAGAAAAATCCATACAAAACACAGCAGCTGTTTTGGTTTTACCCGGTGGTGGGTATCAAAATCTAGCCTTTAAAAAGGAAGGAACAGAGGTTGCCCAATGGCTCAATACGTTGGGTATTAGTGCTTTTGTACTGATGTACCGAACACCCTACTGGGAGTTAGCATCGTGTAAAAAAGAAATTCCGCTTTCAGATGCGAAGCAAGCCATGCGCATCATTCGCCATCGCGCAAGTGAATGGAATATAAACCCCAATAAAGTTGGAGTTATGGGCTTTTCAGCTGGTGGTCACCTGGCAGCGACACTTTCTACCCAGTTCGACTATGGAAACCAAGACGAAACAGATTCTCTGGCTTCGTTCAGCACGCGCCCTGATTTTTCTATTCTTGTATATCCCGTTATCAGTATGCGAAAAGCCTTCACGCATATGGGATCGAGACAAAGTCTTTTGGGGGAAAGTCCAACAGATGAAGACATAATGACCTACTCAAATGAGCTACAAGTAAAAACCGATACACCACCAGCCATTTTAATTCACGCTACTAACGATAGAGCTGTTCTTGCCGAAAACAGCATTATGTATTACAAAGCTTTACTGGAAAAAAACATTCCTACTGCCTTACATATATGGGAAGATGGCGGTCATGGATTTGGACTTTACCGCGAAAAAGGGTCCGTCAAATCTTGGCCAAATACGGTCCAGCATTGGTTTATCCAACGTGGTATTCTGGAACATTAATCAAAACGCAAACGGCTTGTGTTTTCATAGGCATCGCCTACTACAGCTAGAAATTCTTTCATCATATCATCTCTTTTTTCAGGCATTTTTTCTGCAAGATTGTTTTTTTGAGATACATCCTCTGCCAGATTGTACAACTGATATTCGTCTCCATTACCCGTTTCAATACCTTTTGTTAAAAACATTTTAGGTCCGGGATAGGGTGGAATCAATACCCAATCGCCATGGCGGTAAGCCGTTCTGGAAGTTGCTTCCAACACCACATCGTCTCTACCCTCATTTGTTTTACCAAGCAGTAAACTCATGTGGTTTTCGCTGTCTAGTTTTGGTTTTTCTTCTCCCATCATACTGGCCAATGACGATAGCCAATCCATTTGCGAAATAATGGCATCAGAGGTACCGGGTTCGATGGTTCCTTTCCAATACGTAACAAAAGGGACACGAGTTCCAGCTTCATATAAACTATACTTTCCTCCTCTTAATTCGCCTGTTGGCGTGTGGTCGCCAAGCTTTTCGATGGCATCATCAACATAGCCGTCGTCCAAAACGGGTCCATTATCGCTTGATAAGAATATAAGCGTATTTTCCAGCAAGCCCTCTTGCTCTAGAGTTTTGATCAATTCTCCGATACACCAATCTGCTTCGGCTATGACGTCGCCCCTTGGGCCCATTCCAGTTGCCCCTTCAAAGCGTGGGTGTGGTGTTCTTGGTACGTGCGGTTGTTGAAACCCATAATACAAAAAGAAGGGTTTGTCTTTTTTTGTTGTGATATAGGTTTGAACCTCTTTAAGAAAATCATCCGCCATATTTTCGTCTATCCACCTAGCTCTTTGCCCACCTTTCATGTGGCCAATTCGCGGTACGCCATTTACAATCGTTCTGTTGTGTTGCGGATCGCCTTTCATTTTTAGCAAATGGGGCGAGTTCTCACCCGTTGGTTCTCCGGGAAAGTTTTTCCCGTAATCAATTTCTATAGGATCGTTTACGTCTAAATTATAAACGTCACCATCCTTAATGTAAACGGTTGGTACCCTATCTTGTGTTGCTGCCATGATAAAGCTGTAGTCAAAGCCAACTTCGTTAGGTCCGGGTGAAATATGGGTATTCCAATTGACATTTCCCAAGCCAAGACCTAAATGCCATTTGCCAATCACTGCTGTTTCGTATCCATGTTTTCGAAGCATTTTTGGCAAGGTCACTTGAGCGGTGTCAATCAGAAGTGGTGCTGTACCAGGTAAAATCTTGGCATTTCTGTTACGCCATGGATATTGACCTGTGAGCAGGGCATATCTACTGGGTGTACATGTAGCCGAAGTGGCATATCCGTTGGTAAACTTACGCCCATTGTTTGCCAAAAAATCCATGTTAGGCGTGTTGAGTTCAGTTGCTCCATACGCACTCACATCTCCATAACCCAAATCATCGAGATAAATAAAGATAATATTAGGTTTTTCCAATGCATCTGCATTGTTTTTTGACTGCTTGCTACAAGAAGCAAGCATTACTGTTAAAACAAAAATTAAAACTAATTTTTTCATGGTGTTGTTTAGATGTTAGTTGTGATTTTTACGTCACTAAATCGGAGAATTGATTCACAAGAATTGGTTCTCCTTTTTTTATGTTTCGCTTTTACATCAGAAACCAAAGTAATTGTGTCAACATCTAAATCAATTTTATCCCCTTTAGATAAATTTGTCAACGCAACTATTATATTATCTCTTGGATAGATTATTAATTTTTATTTGGAAACATTGGTTTTTCTTTTACAAATTCAATATAACAAACTATTTAATATCATTTAATTTGATAAACATATGCATCTTAAAAAAGAACATTTAAGCTAATTTTTGGGATTTATTTAGATAAACTTTTTTGGTTAATTAAATAAAATCCGTTTTTATTAAAGTCAATTATTCCACTTAAAAAGTCCGAACTACTGTATGCTTGGGTCACTTAAGAATAGAAAGTCTGCACAATATGCAGACTTTTTTGTTTCTGATGGAAAATCAAATTTATTTAGATTTTCAAGCAGAAATAAAACTAAAAATCTATGATTTTTGACTTTCTATTTAGACTACGGAGCTTTGTGAGGATAACGTAGTAATCCTCCCTAATAGGACGCCAAGCATGCTTGAGCGTTTTTTTGTTTGTGCTATTTTCAAAGCGGAGCTTTGTGAGGATGACGTAGTAATCCTCCCTAATAGGACGCCAAGCATGCTTGAGCGTTTTTTTGTTTGTACTATTTCAATAAAAGGTTTTTCAAAAAAACGCTATTCAATTCTTAAAGCTTTCTCACTTTCTGCTCCCATTTCCAAGCAGAAGCAACGGCTTATCACTAAACAAAATAATGTGTAGGCTCGATCAATAAGTCATAATTTCAGACTGTATTTGATATTCTTTTACAACTCAAAACACAAAAATTTGTTTAAATAATAACCTGAAAATTAATATTTAACCCCAAAAACACTAATATATTTTTGAATAAACCACTGAAAACGTATACATTTGCATATATCTACATAAACTTTATGCCCCAAGCTAATGGTTTTGAAAAACACAAAATATAAATTTACACTAGTCTTCTTATTGGCTGTTCTTACGACAACCATTGCAGTTGGTCAATCTGATACATCTTCAGTATTATTGTTGAGATCTGTTGTTGGTAGTGTTGGTACTTTATCGGTTCGTAACAATAACGCTGCACTCAAAATTCAACATTCGGTTGGACAGATGGGTCCAATCGGGACAAAAAGTTTGCTAGGCCACAGTGTTCGCCAAGGTTTTATACAGCCTATTTCTAATTCAGTACCTAATCAAGAACCAGCCATTAGTGTTGGTTACGATGTTTTTCCAAACCCATTTAATCACAGAGTGACGGTTTCCTTTTCTGAACCCGTAAAATCAAATATAAAAGTTTTTTTGTTTGATGCTGGGGGCAGGCGTGTGTTCAAAAAACAATACAAAGGCAGCCAAAACATCATTTTAGAATTACAAGGTCTTCCAAAGGCACAATATGTACTGCGAGTAGAAACCGCAACGCAACATTTTTCTAAAAAATTACTAAAACATTAATTATATAATTCGATTAAGCATGAATCATTTTACACGAATTTTTAAAATTATTTCATTTTTTGTTATATGTGTTCCCATGTTATCATTTGGACAATGGTATGGTGAAATAGGGTTAAACTCTAGTGATTTCGAGGAGTACAGGAATACCATCACGAATTCAACTATTGATACTGACTTTTCAAAATCGTATGAAATGTCTTTGGAGTTGGGGCATCGTTTTAATTTAATTAAGAACCGATTACAATTGGGATTGGGTGCTGGCTACGAAGAGTATCAAATCAATGCCAAAGATCAAAATTTGGAATTAGCCTATAATTACAACTTATCCTATTTCAAACTTGGAAGTGAGCTTCACCTGAAGTTTTTCTCTTTCAACAAAAAAAAGAATGAAAGATCATTTTGGGTTCATGGAGGAATTAATTGTAAAATACCTGCCTATGGAGCACAGCGCATATTTTCAACAAACACTAACCTCTACATTGACTTGATGGATTTCGAATCGTTTTCCAATAACATCTTACATTACAACTATGGAGCGAATTTTCGGATTAAAATCAATGATTTCACAGATATCTATTTCAAATACAACCTTAACAGGAGCTTTGATATTACTGAAACCAATGAAGATGTTCAAACCGAAGAGTTTACCATTAGCAGCAAATCATTGAGTTTTGGTGTTTTACTAAAATTAGGAGAAAGAAGAAAGCATCTTAAAAAAATGCAAAAACAAATAGAGAAAATCAATACCCTCGACAGTTTGGAACTTGTAGTATCCAAGTTACCTGCGTATGAGGACGAGATTGTTGCAATGAGAAATGAAATTGCAGCCCTAAAACAAGACGTCGAGTTGTTGCCTAAGAAAGAGGATATAGCAATTAAAACAGCGCAAAAAAGTATTTTGTTGTTCGATATTGACAGTTATGTTTTGACAAATTCAGCGCATATTAAGCTTGAAGAAATCGTCAATCAATTATCCCAAAACCCGTCAGCACAACTGTTGATTAGCGGGTATGCAGATGACAAAATAGGTAAACCAGATTACAATTTAGCACTGTCGTTGAAACGCGCTGAAGCAGTAGCAGTCTTTTTAAGACTACGCGGAATTAATGAATCTGCCATTCGCCGTGAGGGCATGGGTGGAACTTCTGATTTTAGCGATGAGTCAATATCCTTAAATCGAAGGGTTGAAGTGCTTATCAGGAAATAAAAATCCTAAGAATTATTAAAAATGAATCAAATGAAAGCTTTACACTATATAAATTTAACTGTAGCATTGTTGCTTTTAACATTGGTTGGCTATGCACAAACCCCTGGAATTAGCTACCAAGCAGTTGTATTGGACACTAACGTAAACCAAATGAGTGCTCCAGGATATAATATCGGCAATCAGCCCTTGGTGAACTCAAATATTAACCTACAGTTTTCTGTTTCTGATCAAATCGATGGGTTGCTGTTTGTTGAAGAACAAACAGGAATTTCCACTGACAATTATGGTATGT
The DNA here is from genome assembly GCA_009937085.1 of Bacteroidota bacterium. Lineage (GTDB taxonomy): Bacteria > Bacteroidota > Bacteroidia > Flavobacteriales > Flavobacteriaceae > UBA7446. Next base: position 415 of record JAACDD010000038.1, on the reverse strand, counting down.
TTTCAACCACTATTGGAGTTGGTATTGGAACATCTTCCGTAGGTCTTTTTGAGGAAATTTGCTGGGATGGAACACCAAAATTTTTAAAAATAGAAATTGATATGCCTGGCGATGAACAAGGATATAAGCTATTGGACGAGCAATTGATTCTATACCTTCCTTCTTTAGATAAAAGATACATAACCGGACAAGGATTGCCGACAACTGTTAGTGAACAAGGCTATATTTATGTTGACGAAGACAATGGTAATTTTTACGTCAGTGATGGGACTAATTGGCTTATTAAAAGTGATGACCAAGTAGCTACTGAAGTTCCCTATGACAACGCTACTTCAGGGATGATTTCAACAGATGTACAGGGTGCAATTGATGAGCTTGAAGGACGTAGCCTAGCTGTTGCGGACTTGATTGCGGG
>JAACDD010000037.1 GCA_009937085.1 Bacteroidota bacterium | reverse complement strand
TTATTGAGCAGATAAACGAAAAATCACCAAAAACGGAGGTCTATCTCCAAACGCTGTTACCCACACATGAAGACTTTATGAATGAAAATATTTTAAAAGTGAATACCATGCTAAGACAGCAGAAAGGTGCGCGCAATTATATACTAATTGACCTAAACGCATCTTTTAAAAATGAAGATGGTTTTTTAAAGAACGAATTTACCTATGATGGTGTTCATCTCAACGAAAAAGGCTACAACCATTGGGTTGAAATACTTAAGCCAATTATCTCATCTATTTAGTGCGCCAATACAGTTTAGACTTCAAAGACTACTCGAGGGGTTAAAACGATACTGTTTGTCAAATTTAAAAAATATCACAATAAATTTTACAAAGTTATCAACACTACAACGTTTTCGTAATCAATTTCAAAATTTAATATTAAAATTTAATTAAATTAGCAAATGAAGGAGTGTGTTTTTAACAATAAATCAAATTTTGACTATGAAATATAAATTATTAGTTTTTTTCATTTTATATGTTGGATTCAATGCTTTTAGTCAGGACTTAAGAGGTACTGTTCTAATCGGTAGTGATCCTTTACCAGGCGTAAACGTCATAAATTTAACCAATGGTAAAGGAACACTCACCAATTTTGATGGTAATTTTATTCTCACTAATGTTTCTGAAGGAGATGAAATTGAATTCAGTTACATTGGGTTTGAAAGCCAAAAGATTACATATGATGGACAAACCAACATTTCCGTTGTATTAATCGAATCAAGTGAACAACTCGATGAAGTTTTTGTGACAGGATATGGTTCTCAAATTCGAAAAAATTTATCAAGTGTTATTTCTAAGGTAGATGGGGATCTTTTAGCAAACACCCCAGTACCCTCTTTTGAAGGCGCGCTGCAAGGTAGAGTTGCCGGAGTTCAAATAACTAGTGGAAGCGGTATGTCTGGATCTTCGGTAAAAGTTAGAATTAGGGGGACTGGATCCGTTCTTGCAAATGCAGATCCTCTGTATGTTATTGACGGAGTCGTCGTTCCTTCTGGAGGATATGACACAAATTCATATGACCCACAAGGAGATAATTACCCCGCTGGAGCTATTGCTTTTCAAGATGTCGACACGAATGTTTTATCTACCATAAACCCAAATGATATTGAGTCAATTGAAGTTCTTAAGGATGCATCAGCAACTGCTATTTATGGTTCAAGAGGAGCAAATGGGGTTATTCTTATTACCACCAAAAAAGGAAGTTACAACGGCAAAACTGTTGTAGAGGCAAACTTTGACTACGGTATTTCTGAGGCGACAAGAAAATTAGATTTGGTCAATGCTGAAGAATATTTAATGCTAGCTCAAGAAGCCTGGTACAACTCTGGAAATAATCCAATTGATTTTTGGAGTAATAGTGGCATTTTACAAGGCGGTCTTACAAAAGAAGAAGCTTTAACAAACAATACTAATTGGCAGGATCAAGGATTAAGAACGGGATTCTCAAATAAAATGAATTTGAGTATTTCAGGTGGTGCTGATTCTACACGCTTTTTTGCTAGTTTCAATGCTCTCGAGGAAGAATCAATTTTTGTTGGTAACGAGTATATGAGTCTTGCTACAAGACTAAATTTGGATCATAAAATAAATGACAAGTTAAAGTTATCTATTAACTCGTCATTCACATCTGTTGATAATTCTCCAGTTCCGTCTCAAAACGGAATCGGAAGAGCCATGGACATGATTCCTCTTTGGCCGGTGTATAAAGCAGATGGCTCATATTTTTATCCAGAGCGTAATCCAACAGCAAATTTAGAGCTTTGGGAGCAACAAAGGCTAAACAAATCCTTTATTGGAAACTGGTCATTAGAGTACAAATTTATAGACAACTTTAAATTTATTACGGACTTTGGCTACAATTTCGTTTCTACTGAAAACAAACAATATAGAGACGGGCTGTTAGATCCTACAGGTGAAACTTTTGCCATGCAGCGAAAAGTTAATAAAACCGCATCGACGTTTAAGAATTTAATCAATTACACCAATGTTTTTGGAGATCACAATGTAGATGTTTTGGTCGGAATTGAAGCGCAAAAAAATTCGTATGACTCATCAAACCTTCAAGGGGTTGGGTATGATATTAGTACAATAAAAACTCCTGCTGATGCAGAGAGAATCAATGGCTTCTACGAACAATCTTCGAGCACCTTTCTTTCATATTTTTCAAGATTGAATTATGATTATAGAGGAAAGTATTTACTATCATTAACAGCCAGAAGAGATGCTTCCTCAAGATTTGGAAAAAACAATCAATGGGGATTTTTCCCAGCAGCTTCTCTTGGCTATAATATAAGTGAAGAGTCGTTTTTTGATTCACTTAGACCAGTAGTTAATTATCTAAAGTTTAGAGTTAGTTATGGAATTTCAGGAAATGCCTCTGTACCAGATTACGCTCAGTATTCATCGTATGTTGCTAATAATTATCAAGGTGGACTTGGGTTGTCTTTAGATAATATTGGTGACGATGAGTTAAGTTGGGAGAGTACTACTTCAATTAATTACGGTGTTTCGTTTCAATTATTTGATGGAAAGGTTAAAGGGGAAGTTGATATTTACAAAAAAACAACGGATGATTTATTACTTCAATACCCTATTGCCGGTACAGCCGGTGTTCTTGGAGGTGACTTCATGACATCTAATGTTGGAACCTTGGAAAATAAAGGTGTTGAACTTGGATTTAATTTTGATCTTGTTGAAAACGATGATTTTTATTGGACTGCAGGTTTTAACGTTGCACAAAATATAAATGAACTAAAAAGTCTTGGTGTATTAGAGGGAATTGAAATTGGCGGATTATTTGGCTCAACTACACTTCTTGTCGGTTATCCTGTTGGTGTTCAAAATTTGGCTGACTGGGTTGGTGTTGATCCAGCGAGTGGACAAGATTTATGGAAAGAATTATCTGGAGATATTCTAACTACTGAGCAAGCCGAAAGCAAGTACGGAAACCTTGAGACTTTTTTAAACAATAATCGCGTTCCTTCTGGAAACCCTTATCCTGATTTTACTGGTGGTTTTAATACCTCAGTCGAATATAAAAACTGGTATGGAAGCGTTCTATTTACTTTTGAATATGGAGCTGAGTATTTGGCAGCAGGTGAGACTAAATTAGCGAAGTTTCCATTTGCAACCATGAGTAATAACATACATAGACAGCAGCTAAATAGATGGAGGAACCCAGGAGATATTACCAATGTAAGTAGGTTAACTACAGACCCTGTGATTTGGCCCGATACGGACGAATTTGTATCTCCTGTGGACTTTTTAAGAATGAGAGATTTAACTTTAGGATACAGATTCCAACCATCAAGTGGTTTTATCAACAATGTAAACCTTTATGTTAAATTAACTAATTATTTAACTTTCACTAATGCAAAACCATGGCTGTACGATCCTGAAAATTATAGGACTAGTGATAATACAAATGCCCTTGGTAAATATAAATCTGTGCCACAGGCTAAGTCTATTAATGTCGGTTTAAATCTTAAATTTTAAATTATGAAAAAAATAATTTTTTTCTTTCTAACTTTTTCGTTGCTAGCAGCATGTGATGATTTCTTGGAGGAATCACCTCCTACAGGTTTGACTTCTGATAAATTAAATGATCTTGTCACCATGAGAGCGCTTAATAATGGAGCATACAAAAACTTTAGAGAATTTTATGCCTATGCAACAACAATTCCAAGTTTAGCAATTGGGGATTCCTTTATGCTACCTAACGATGGTGCTGGGAATTATATTAATGCTACAACTTGGGCTACAACTGGTTTTAGTCAAGTGCTAACAGGTAACATGTATAATAGTTCTATGTCTGCATTTCATAATTTGAACTACATTATTAATGCTGATATAACAAATATGGCTGGGACTGAAAATGAAAAAAATGCAGTTTTGGGAGATGCACATTTAATTAAAGCTATTTTGAACTTTACACTCGATAAATTTTTCACAAGAAATGCTAGCGGAAATTCATTTCCGCTTTTGAATTCCGTCGTAGGGCCAAATGAAAAAGTAAGTTTGAGTACTTCAATTGCTTTGAGAGCCCAAGCTGAAACGGACATCGAACTTGCTAGACAATATCTAAAACAATCTGCTGGTGTCAACACTTATATGGCGGCCACTGCTTTCGCTGCTAAAATTTATTTCTTTCATAAAAAGTATGATTTAGCTTACGAACGCGCTAATGAAGTTATAACTTCTGGTCAATTTTCTTTGGAATCAGATATGTCTAACATATATCTAAACGGAGATACTTCTACGGAGACTATTTTAACTATTGTTACTGATCTTACTGACACCACTCCAGGTAATTGGGGAGGATATGCAACAGTTAATTTTGATCGTTTTGAAGCAAGTAAGTCAACAGGGCTATTTACTCTAAACCCTTACAGTTTAGTGGCACAGTTAAGAAATGCAGACCCAAGTGACCTTAGGTTTACTCAACTTTTTGAAGAAAAAGATGGTTTTGTTTTTATGGCCTCTAAATACCCTACCAATGAGACAGACCAAATCATAGTAAGACTTCCTGAAATGTATTTAACAAGGGCTGAGTCAAATATTATGAATAGTAACTCCGTTACATCAACTGATGTTGCTGATATTAACGTAGTCAAAAATAGAGCAGGTGCAGCTGACACAATTACTGGCACTCCTTCTGCATCGGCCATGCTTGATATAATTTACAATGAACGCTCTAAAGAATTGTGCTTTGAGCTTTTTGATAGACTTTTAAACTCCGTGAGGTTGGAGAAAGATATAGTTGATCAAAATGGCTCTACTTATAGCTATGGAGATTATATCAATAAATTATATTATCCATTTCCACAAGAAGAAATAGATTATCACAACTTTGAAGAATAAACAAAATTTTAAAAACAATACTATTATGAGAAATACACTATTATCAACACTACTTCTTTTTTCACTAGTAATATTTACATCTTGTGAAGAGGATAAATTTGACGTACGTCAAGATGCACTAACTGAATATGCAGTGAATATACAAGGTATATGGACTTTACATTCTTTGTATAGAAATGGCGAAGATCTTTCAGGGATATTTGATGCTTCTTCATTAACACTTACATTGGGTGATGGTACCTTTTCAATAGGTTCAACCAATCTACCTTTTCCAACACTAAAGACAACAGGAACTCCATTTGATTCTGGAACATGGTCTTTTGATGATGACTACAAACCAACAAAAATTCATTTTACTGATTCTTCGGGTGATGTAGTTACAAATTTATCTTTTCCTCTTTACGGAAATAATCAAACCTCTCTTGGTTTAGAGTTTTCGTTAGGCTGTGGACAAACATCATACATGTATCAATTTAAAAAATAAAAAACAATGCAATACTCAAAAAATAAATTTAAAAAACTCTTAGTTGGATTATTAATATTTCCTTTAGTTATTCTTTTTGTTACAGCTTGTTTTGATATAACAGGTGTAACGCAACCCTCCACTGCTAAAGTTGGTGAAACAATCACGATTACCGTAGATGTTAATTATGACTCTGAAGACACAGATCAAAATTATAAATTTTTGATTTTTGGTATGATGGCTCCCAAAAGTTGGGACATAGCCAACAATGCTGTCGTAGCCTTTAGCTCTTCAGTTAATCAATCTCCAGACCGTCCAGGGTCAGGGAACATGATTGCTGATCCACAAGACTTAACTTTCTGGGGTAACAAATCGAAAGGGTCTGATGGCAATGAAACGGGTAATACATGGACACAAGACATGAATGCGATTCTTGATATTGGCGAAAACTACGGAGAAGTTGAATGGGTTGCCTTTAGATCAGAAAACCCTATTGATGCTTCACAAATATCTGTTGATGGAACCATTACTGTTACCCTTACTGTTGGTGATGGACATACGGGTGCACAACTTGGCTACTGGATTGGGAGTCATAATGATGGCTTTAAACAAGAAGACTCAATTGATTCTTCTACGCAAGATGCTGAATCTCGCTTTTGGGACACAGGTTATGCAAGCATAAACATCACTGGTGCTGGTTCTGGATCCACCGACCTAACAGGTCCTGCACCAACCTTTACGGCATTTATTTCTCCTGAGGGATATTTGTTTGATGATATCATCACTGTCAGGTTTGATGCTAAAGAAGGTTTTAATGGGGCTAATACAGCACTTTTAAATGCAAATGCTGTTCATTTGAACGCCACTATAATGTTGGGCGATGGCACTACAATTACCAAAGCAGATCGCGATGCGGCTTCAAGTATGACGCTCGTGGGTAATAATATTTGGGAAATAACTATGTGGCCTCCTGGATATTTTGATGTAACTGCTGGAAACCTTATCACAGAAATCCATTTGAGTTTTTCAAATGCTGATGGTTCTATCACCGTGAGAAATCCCGGATATGACAGTGATATCGTTTTTGGCGCTAACTGTCAATAATTTAGTATTTCTTATTATTAAAAGGGGGCGATAGTGCAATACTATCCTCCCTTTTTTTTTATTTTTAATTATGCGTTACTTATCTTTTCTTACAACAATATTTTTACTCAGCCAATCGGTAATTGGCCAAAACACATTTACAAATCCCATTATTCCAGGTGGATATCCCGATCCTTCAATTTGTAGAGTAGGGGATGATTTTTATGTTGTCAATTCTTCTTTTGAATATTTTCCTGGGCTTCCCATCCATCACAGTAAAGACTTGGTTAACTGGGAACTAATCGGAAACGGACTGCACCGTCCAAGCCAAGCCTCTGGCGCGGTAAACCTTGTAGACGTTCAAGAAAATGGTGGCATCCATGCCCCAACGATTCGTTACAACAACGGTACTTTCTATATTGTAACTACCAATATGTATTCACAAGCAGATCCTGACAATCCAAATGAAACAAGACAAAATACTAATTTTATAATTACAGCAGAGCACCCGGCAGGACCCTGGTCAGACCCCTACGTGATTGAGAATGCACCCGGTATTGATCCTGATTTATTCTTTGACGATGACGGCAAGGTGTATTTTGTTGGCACTCACAACCCTGGAGACGTTTTCTCTAGTGGTATAGGAGCCATTTGGGCGCAGGAGCTAGATCTCGAAAATTGGAAACTTGTAGGAGAACGCCATTCCCTTTGGGAAGGCGCCTGTGACAAAAACCACACGGAAGGACCACATATATATAAAAAAGATGACCAGTATTTCTTATTGGTAGCGGAAGGCGGAACAGGACACCACCATGCTGTTATGATGGCATCAAGTGACCATGTTTTTGGACCATATTCAAGCGGATTACGAAATCCCATACTCACATCTAGGCATCTGTCAAGAAACAATTGGGTTCACAGCACAGGACACGCCGATATTGTTGAATTAGAAGACGGCAGATGGTTTATGGTTGCCCTTGGCAAAAGAAATGATCGAGATGGGCATTCCAATATGGCTAGAGAAACTCATTTGATGCCCGTTGTTTGGGAACCACAAATTGTGCGTTGGGAGCAAGTCAGCGAAACCAAATGGGAGCCTGTATACACTCAGTTCCCAGTAGTTGCACCTGAAACAGGGAAGGTAGAACGCATTAACCCATTACCCTTTGCGGAGAAGCAACAATTTTATAACGATGCATTTCTTGATAATTTTGACACAACTGCGTTGAGACCAGATTGGGTTTTTAGGAGAGTACCACAACCCAATACCTATTCACTTTCTGCAAATAAGGGCCATTTGAGATTATTCCTTAAACCCGAAACATTTTCAATTAGAGGCAGGTATAGCGCCATGGGTATCACCCAAAAAGAAAGTCAGTTTGAACTTGCGGCAAAAATGAATTTTTCCCCTAAAAAGAATCTTGAAGAAGCTGGTATTACAGTTTATCAAAAAGATTTGAATTATATCAATTTGACGGTTCAAAGAATTGGAAAGCAACACCATCTCAAACTAAGCGTTAGTGAGAAAAGGGATCGTCAAAAAACGAATTTATCCAATTCTGAAACCATTGCCGGAAGCAATGTCAAAGCATATAAGTCAAAAGCACTACCAAATTATAAAGGGGAAATATTGTTAAAGATAGCTTCTAAAAACGGAAAATATCTATATCACTATTCTCTAGATGGTGGCGCTTCTTATGAAAAACTAGCCGAGACAGCAGACAATATTTTAATTGGTATGATGTATACAGGCGCTAATGTTGGTGTGTATGCGACTTCAAACGGTCAAAAGACAAATGCCTATGCCGATTTTGATTGGGTAAGTTATAAGGGTTTTGTGAAACGCTAGATGAATTACAATGAAAAAGATTCACTGGATGGTTGCTTTATGTTGGTTGATCGTAGTTGCTTCTTGTAGCGATAAAGAGGCTTCAAAACAACCACCTAATGTGATACTGATTATTTCTGACCAATGGTCTACAAAAGTTGCTGATGGTTCTGGAAATTATGACAATGGCATTCAAACTCCAGCGATAGACCATTTGGCAGCTGCGGGTATAAGGTTTACACAATCCTATTCCACTTATCCCTTGTGTACCCCTGCCAGAGCCAGTCTTTTCACGGGACTTTATTCTCATAATAATGATGTTGGCTTCAACCTAGCTAGGGATTCAATTTTGGACCAAGCTGAAGTATTTACAACCTTGGGTAAATCGTTTAAGGAGGCAGGCTATAATGTTGCCTATTTCGGAAAAGAACATGCAGGAGGTTATGGCTATGCAAGTGCCAGTGAATTTGGTTCCATGACACATTCAGATGGCGGTATGTTAGCAGAGGGTTCTGCTTATGACCCTATTTTCACGGAAGATGCCGTTGATTATGTATCTAATCAAAAAGGGGATAAGCCCTTCTTTATGACATTATCGCTCATCAACCCACACGATATCTGTAGGGTTTTGGGCGGTAAGGTGCAGGGAGCAACCTTTGCCGATGCCATACATTTTGCGCGAACAGATGACGAGCCTTATTTGCGTTTTCAACCGCGTCCAAACCTGCCAGAGAACCACAACATTACCTATGAAAAGGGGATGATTCTTCACGAAGACTTTATGTATAAAGAAGTCTTTGGGCTTAACGAAGACGAATGGAAGCGTTTTATTGCCACCTACCAATTGCTTATTGAAAACACAGACAGATTAATTGGTCAATTGTTGGCAACTGTTGAGGCACAGGGTATAGACGATAATACCATCATTTTATTTACTACAGATCACGGGGAAATGGCCGGAAGCCACAAGTTGATAGCCAAAACTACTTTCTATGAAGAGTCTGCTAAAACTCCAGTCATCATCAAATACCCTAAATTGATTCAGCCAAAATCAATCAACGAAAGGGCCTTGGTGGGAACCATTGATATCATGCCGACCCTTTTAGACTTAGCAGGTATAGCAGTTCCTGAAGGCTTAGATGGACGAAGTTTTAAGAGAGAGATAATCTCACCTGAAACAACAGAAACAAACTTTGATGTGCTTTTTAGTCAAAATCAATTTGGCAGAATGGTGCGCTTTGGTCAATATAAGTATGTGCGCAGTATTGTATATGGGGTAACCTATGAAGTGCTTTATGATTTGAAAAACGACCCGTTAGAGTCTAAAAACCTATGTAACAACAAAGCTTTTAACGATACGCTGAACAAAGGCAGAAAGCTATTAGATGAATGGTTAGCGGCTGCAAATACCCCCCTTGTTTCACGAAACTAGTTATCAATTATGAAAACGCAATATCTTCTTGCTTTATTGCTCTTTTCACTAACCCTAGGTTGTTCCTTACAACAAAAATACAGTGCTTTTAAATATACTTTTGAGCAAGATATCCAAGCGCTAGAACGATTAAGAGATTTTGAAGAAAAAGAAGATTACTTGCTTTTTTTAGGAAGTTCAAGTATTAGGAGATGGAATACTATTGAAGCTGACATGGCACCCTATGTTGTTGTTAAGCGGGGATATGGTGGCGCACACTACTACGATCTGATTCATTACGTAGATCGGTTGATTAAAGATATATTAGCCGCCAAGGCTGTAATTATTTTTGTTGCTAATGACATTACCGGTCCAAATGACTGGGACAAAATACATCAAGATCTGACGCCTAGAGAAATAAAAAAGTTGCTCAAAGCAGTTGCAAAAAAGATTCACAAGCAGCTTGGGGATGAAACACCCATTTTTGTTATAGAAACCACCCCAACTCCTATTCGATGGCATGTTTGGAGTCAAATCTCAAAAGCAAATGATCTTATCCAGTCATATGCAGAAAAGAACGCTAATTTGAATTTTATTTCCACGAGAAATGAATTTTTTAATAAGCGCGGTGCTCCTGAAGGCAAGTATTTTGTCAAGGATAGCCTACACTTGAGTGAGGCAGGCTATGGATTGTGGGAAGAAATTATAAAAGACGCTTTAAGTGAAAAGTTGTAATCATTAAAATGTAAAGAATGAAAAAGCGCATGTTAAATTTTTTGTGGTTGTGGTTTGTGTCCTTGATATTAAATGGACTATTAACAGCCCAACAATTACCCACTCCCACATGGCCAAATGTTAACTATGCGGGGAATAATCACACCTATCACATGATGGATATTTACCTTCCTGATGACAACAGAAAGCATTATCCAGCAGTTGTCGTGATTTATGGTAGTGCATGGACGTCTAACGATAAAAAATTGAGTGATTACCAGAAAGAAGTTTTTGTTATGCCTCTTGCAAAAAAAGGGTTTGCAACTGTAGCAATAAACCACCGTTCTTCTACACTGGATGCTGTTTTCCCTGCACAAATTCACGATGTAAAAGCCGTTATTCGATTTTTAAGGGCTAGGGCTGAAGATTTTAAAATTGACCCTTCTTTTATCGGAATTGCTGGCTACTCATCTGGCGGTCATTTGGCTGCCTTGGCAGGTACGTCATCAAATAATAAATCGGTGGAGGGCGCTGTTGGAGAATACTTAACATACCCTAGTCACGTTGATGCGGTTGTTGATTTTTATGGTCCAACAGACTTATCTGTTTTTTATGATTGCCCCATAACATCAGATAAAAAATTAACTATGAAGCAAAGAACCAAACTCTTTGGCGAGGACATTTATGACATCCCGGATAAGGTACAAGCTGCCAACCCCGTGAATTACATTGATGAAAACACCCCGCCATTTTTAATATTTCAAGGAGCTCAAGATAGAACAGTTCCTATATGTCAAAGTCAACTTCTCCATGAAGCATTGTTAGCCAAAAATATTGATAGTAAGTTACTTATAAAAGAAGATGGAGACCATTGCGGGAACAATTTAATGCCGCATCACACCAAACAAATGGCAGCATTCTTTCACGCGTTATACAATAAACAATTATGAATAAAATTTTCAGATTATTAATCGTGCTGTTTTGTTGTTTAATGCTTTTGGGTTGTGACAACGAAGCGGACAAAAAACCGTATAATATTCTTTGGCTTGTGGCCGAAGACTTAAGCCCTGACTATTTAAGCGTTTATGGTGATAAAACAGCTCCCACACCACATTTGGACAGACTAGCAAAAGAAGGTGTCGTTTATGATTTGGCATTTTCAGTTGCTGGGGTTTGTTCACCAAGCAGGGCTACCCTGGCAACGGGATTGTATGCAAGTTCCCTTGGAGCGCATAATATGCGGACCATGTGGCAAGAACCAAACGCTAGAATAAGCGGTATCATCGATTACGAAGCTGTTCCGCCTGCCGAGGTTAAAATGGTCAGTGATATCATGCGCGAAAACGGCTATTACTGCACCAATAACGCTAAAGGAGATTATCAATTCGAGCAATCGGTTATGGCATGGGACGAATCCAGCAAAACGGCACATTGGAGAAACAGACCGACTAACGACACCCCGTTTTTCTCAATTTTCAATTTCAATCTTACACACGAGGGTAATTTTTTTGGCACTAGCTGGGACGATAAAAATATGTTGCTTTCAAACGATACGCCCATTAATATTCCACCGTATCTTCCGCAAAACAACGTAGCCGAATACGATTTAAGAAAAGTATACTCAAGAGTAATTAGTTTAGACCGATGGATAGGCGAAAAACTAAAAGCACTTGAAGACGACGGCTTGCTTGAAGAAACCATAGTTGTTTTTTACAGTGATCACGGAGGGCCACTTCCAAGACAAAAAAGACTTTTATACGATTCTGGATTAAAAGTGCCTCTAATAATACGTTATCCCAACAAGCAAAGAGCTAAGAAAAGGGACGATAGACTTGTCAGTTTTGTTGACTTCCCCCCAACACTTTTGTCCATGGCTGGTATTGCGCCACCTTCCTATATGCAAGGGCAAGCCTTTGAGGGAAAATACAAGGCCAAAGTTGACCGCAAGTACATTCATGGACATGCAGATAGATTTGATGAAAGTGTGGACATGATAAGGGCTGTAAGAGACAAAAGATTTAAATATTTAAAAAATTTCAATCCTGAAAAACCCTATTACTTATCGCTTGCTTTTAGAGAAAGGTTGCCGTCAATGAGAGAATTGCTTCGGATGCGCGATGCGGGGGAGCTTGATGCAAACCAAGCCCTGTGGTTCAGACAATCCAAAGCAGAAGAGGAACTTTTCGACACTGAAAAAGACCCTTATGAACTAAATAATATTGCCGAAGATCCACAATACAAAGATATTTTGATTGCCATGAGACAAGAATGTGTCCGCTGGATGAAACAAATAGACGATAAAGGATTAATTGATGAAAAAGAATTGATCGCCTCATTTTATCCCAACAGGAAAGTAAGGCAAACCAAAGCGCCTATTATTAAAATTAATGATCTCGATGTAGCGCTAGAAGCGATAACACCAGGCTCTAGGTTGGGGTTCAGATACGCTAGTGAGAAAAATCCTCACTATGGATGGATGCATTATAAACAACCTATCGACAGTAGACCCAACGACACACTAGAAATTATTGCGCACAGAATAGGTTACAAAGCTGTTATTCATAAAATTTATAACGGCGCAATAACAGAAGTTATATATCCACAGACAAGGATTGAATATCATGATGTGATGTATTCACACAAAAGACCAAAGTTACCTCCAGTTAAATAATTGCTTAAAATGACCACAATGAAAAAAATAACGCTACTAATGGTATTGTTTCTGATTGGATGTCAGACCAACAGCCCTACGGAATTAAGCTTAAACAATCTTTTTAATGACCATATGGTGTTGCAGCAAGACACTTTGGTTAGCTTTTGGGGACAAGCAACAAAAGGAGTAAAAGTAAGCCTACACAGCAGTTGGGGAGCGCAGGCCACTACGGTTGCCGACGAAACAGGGAACTGGATGGTACAACTCAATACGCCAAAAGCCGATAACAAATCACATACAGTAACTGTAAAGTCCAAAAAAAACACCATTAAGATCGAGGATGTCCTTATGGGTGAAGTATGGTTAGCCTCAGGACAATCCAATATGGAAATGCCCATGAAAGGTTTTAGGTACGCCAAAGTTCATGAGTTGGTTGAAGGTGCTGAGGAGGAGATTGCCAACGCCAACTATCCTGAGATAAGAATGTTTACCGTCAAAAGAACTATTGCATTTGAGCCACAGGAAAATATAGAAGGCAACTGGGCTGTATGTACGCCAGAAACGCTTGGGGAGTTTTCGGCTGTCGCCTATTATTTCGGAAAAAAATTGTACCAAGAGTTGAACGTTCCTATTGGTTTGATTCATTCCAGTTGGGGAGGCAGTCCTGCTGAAAGTTGGGTTAGGTTGGATTTAATTGAAAAAATAAAAGGTTTTGAAAACACCTCAAAACGATTAGAAATTGCAAATGACCCTAATACACCTTACAACAAATGGGTGGCCAAGCACACTTCAGTTAAATGGGATAGCCTGATTGAAGTAGACAATTTTAAATGGGTTGATAAAACCCATTTGGAATTTCTGTCTAGCGATTATAATGACGACGCCTGGCAAGACGCAGCTGTTACTAGTATTGGAGAAGCTTTCGAGAAAGATGATTTTAATGGAATCGGTTGGATTAGACAACAGCTAAACATAGATAGCCTACCAGATGGCGACTTGGTCTTTGATTTGGGCGAGACAGATGACTTGTACACGATTTTTATTAATGGTGAAATGATTGGTAGAAAAGAGTATTGGGGTGTCGCCTCCAATCGATATACCTTCAGTAGCGATGTGCTCAAAAAAGGACAAAATACCATAGCCATTCGCTTTATTGATGTTTGGGGTGAAGGCGGTTTAAATGTAGATCGAAATAGAGGTATTTACGCTGGAGAAAAAAAAATAATAGCCCTAAATGAGGATTGGAAATTAAATAGGGTTTGCTATCTCACGGGCGGAGATTTTTATAAACTTGAAAGTAATGATGAGGAAATTGCACTTGCTTCACTAGATAGAATGCCGCATCAATCCAATTCACCTACTACACTTAATAATGGTATGATTGCGCCATTGGCACCCTATACAATAAAAGGATTTATTTGGTATCAAGGGGAGTCGAATGAACAAAGGGCAGAGGAATATAAAACCCTTTTTCCTGCTGTAATTGATAGTTGGCGTGCTCAATGGAAAAACGAAGCCTTACCTTTTTATTACGTTCAGATTGCCCCTTTTGCGGGGTATGGATTGCGTACAGACGCAGCAGAAAGGATGACCTCAGCCGAATTGCGAGAGAGTCAAATGCTTACACTTGCAAAATCAAACGTTGGAATGGCCATAACAACAGATGTTGGTGACGACAAGTTGATACATCCGCCAAAGAAAAAAGAAGTGGGAGACCGTTTGGCACTTTGGGCGTTGAATAAAGATTACGGTTATACTGATTTGGTACACTCTGGTCCAATCTATAAGTCTGTGCGTTTCAATATGGGCAGGGCTTTGGTTTCTTTTGAACATGCAGGTTCGGGGCTCTATTGTCCAGATAACACAATTAAACATTTTGAAATTGCAGGTACGGATGGCAAGTATTACCCTGCCAAGGCAAGAATTGTTGGAAAAGAAGTAATGGTTTGGTCCAATAAAGTTCCGCAGCCGAAGGGAGTGAGATTGGGATGGGAAAATTATTTTGAAATTAATTTGTTTAACAAAGAAGGACTGCCTGCCTCGTCTTTTAGAAGCATGGAGTAATGTTAAAATTCGCGCGATGAACATTCAAAAAATCAATTTCTGTTTTCTATCAATACTACTCTTAATGTTGGCCGCTGCCTGTCAGCGCGAAACAACAAAGCGCCCCAATATTGTTTTATTGTTGGCAGATGATTTGGGTCATCACGAATTAGGTGCTTATGGGCAACAAGTAATCCAAACCCCTCACTTGGACGCACTTGCGGCAAAGAGTATGAGGTTTACTAACTTTTATGCTGGAAATTCCGTTTGCTCTCCCTCTAGGGCTGTGTTGCTAACAGGCAAAAGTTCAACCCGTGTTCCCATTCGTGGAAATGCCGGATTTTTTGGAGACGACAAATGGGAAGGGGTTTACCTTGACGCTGATACCTTCACACTCGGCGAAATGTTTAAGGCAGCCAACTACCAAACTGCCTTTGTTGGAAAGTGGCACCTTGACGATCCCGATACTCCAGCTACTTGGGCGTTTGGTCACGGTTTTGATTTTGCAGCGCAAGAGCAGTGGTCTGCACGCTTTGGAAAACGGGATTTCAATAAGCCTGGTTTGTGGGTGAATGGGGATCAAAACCATATTCCCTATGATTTTAAAGAACACGACTGCAAGGA
>JAACDD010000036.1 GCA_009937085.1 Bacteroidota bacterium | reverse complement strand
TAAGCATTTTAATTTTTCAAATTTTGTCAAAATTTGGATTAAGCTTGCAACTAATTTATTTACAATGCTTAAACGAATTAGAGGTTCACAAACTGTTATAAAAAAAATACAGCCAAGTCGCTATTGGTTAATTTCTCATGAACTAGATTTGGAAATAGGCGTAAATAAAAATATTCCCTTCGTTCATACTACCGAATTAGATAAATTACTAAAATATAAGAATACGAGAACCGAAATCATTTTTGATCCTGAAAGCATCTCATTTAAAGAGATTATTAAATTTATGAGTGAAAATGGCAATGGGTTTTCTTACAAGATTTTAAGTTCAGACAAAAACCATGCTGTAGGAAGTAATTCTAGTAATGCCAAAGGTGAAGTCCTTGTAATGTCTTAGCGCAAGCCGTGATTTATTCGTACTTTTGAAAAAAAATTGAAATGCCCATTTATCAGCTTGTATTGCCCGCTATGGGCGAGAGTGTTTCAGAAGCAACCGTTACGCAATGGTTGAAAAAAGAAGGTGATGCCGTTGTTGCTGACGAAGCTGTTGTTGAAGTTGCCACCGATAAGGTTGACTCTGAAGTAGCAAGCGAGTACAACGGAGTTATTAAAGAAATTTTACATCCTGTAAATGCGGTTGTTGCCGTAGATGCCGCCTTGGCACTTATTGAAACCGATGAAGTAATTCCGCAACAAACCGTAGTCGAATCAACTCCAGTAATTGAAACTCCAGTCGCAGCTGAAGCAACCGAAACCGCAGAAAGCTATATGGAGCAAGCACAAGAACTGGTAACTCCCGCGACGCAAGCTTCTTCAGCGGATTCTCGTTTTTATTCACCATTAGTAAAAAATATTGCCAAACAAGAAAATATTTCAGAGGCTGAGTTGGCAACTATTTCTGGGACAGGTAAAGATGGTCGTGTGACTAAGCGTGATATTTTGGCATATGTCCAAAACAGAAAAGCACCGCAAACACCACCACCAACTGCTGTCAAAACACCCATTGCTCCACCGCCAATTTCAAGAGGTGTTGAAGATGCTATAGTTCCTATGACACGCATGGAACAAATGATTTCGGAGCACATGACGCGAAGTCTACAAACATCAGCACACGTACAGTCTTTTATAGAAATTGATGTAACCAAATTGTGGAAATGGCGTGAAAAAGTAAAGCAAGATTTCGTGAAACAACACGGAGTGAAACTTACATTCACCCCAATATTTTTTCAGCTTGTAGCACAAATTTTACCCGAGTTCCCACTGCTAAATAGTTCCTTAGACGGCACAGATGTTATCAAGAAAAAAGATATTAATTTGGGTATGGCTACTGCTTTACCAGATGGAAACCTTATCGTCCCTGTTATCAAACAAGCCGATTCGCTTAATCTTGTTGGGTTGGCAAAAAGAGTACATGAGCTTGCTTCTAATGCCAGAAACAATGCGTTAAACCCCGACGATGTTCAGGGTGGAACATACACGATTACCAACGTGGGAATGTTTGGTAGTTTGACGGGAACTCCCATTATCAATCAACCACAGGTTGCAATTCTTGCCCTTGGTGCAATTCGAAAAGTACCTGCCGTTTTGGAAACCGAACACGGCGATGTAATTGCGGTGCGTCACCAAATGGTGGTGTCACACAGTTATGATCACCGTATTATCAACGGTGCCATGGGAGGGATGTTTTTACTTCGTCTAAAAGAGCGCATTGAGAATTGGGACAACACACAAACAATTTAATATGGAACTTTCGTTAACCCGTCCGTTATGTTTTTTTGATTTAGAAACCACAGGAGTAAATGTGGCAAAAGATCGCATTGTAGAAATTTCTATTTTGAAGGTCTTTCCCAACGGAAATAAAGAAGGAAAAACGTGGTTGGTAAACCCTGAGATGCCAATTCCCCCACAAACTACAGCCGTGCACGGTATCACAGATGAAAAAGTTGCCAATGAACCGACCTTTAAGCAACTCAGCAAGCAGGTTAACGATATGATTAAGGGCTCCGATTTGGCTGGATTTAATTCAGATCGATTTGATATTCCACTATTGGCAGAGGAAATGCTTCGCGCAGGAATTGATGTAGATTTTAAAAAACAACTAACCGTAGATGTGCAAACCATTTTTCACAAAATGGAAAAGCGAAATCTTAGTGCAGCCTATTCATTTTATTGCGGTAAAGATTTGGAAAACGCACACAGTGCAGAGGCCGATACCACAGCAACTTATGAAGTGCTTAAGGCACAAATTGAAAAATACGACGAACTAGAAAACGATGTTGTGAAGTTGAGTGCCTTTTCAACAAGACGTAAAAGTATTGACTTTGCAGGCTTTATTCTTGCAGATGATGACGGTGAACCATCCTTTAGTTTTGGCAAGCACAAAGGCAAAAAAGTAGTAGATATATTGCAACGCGAGCCAGGGTATTTTAGCTGGTTGTTAGACGCTGATTTTCCGCTTTACACCAAAAAAGTATTAACTGCCATCCGATTGGAAACCTTGAATACCAATTCATGAAAATTATTTGCATTGGCAGAAACTATGCAGCACACATAAAGGAGCTGCAGCATGCGCGTTCAGATGAGCCTATAATTTTTATAAAGCCCGATACTGCCATCGCACAATCCAATCTTCCTTTTTTTATTCCTGAATTTTCCAACGATGTTCACCACGAAGTTGAAGTTTTGGTTAAAATCAACCGTATAGGAAAACACATTCAATCTAAATTTGCACATAAATACTATAATGAAATTGGTTTAGGCATTGATTTTACTGCCCGTGACCTACAGCAAAAACTTAAATCTAACGGATTACCATGGGAAAAAGCAAAAGCATTTGACGGCTCGGCCGTGGTGGGAAAGTGGTTTGATAAATCCACACTCGGCGATTTGTCTACTATTCCTTTTTCTCTTCGTAAAAATGGAGAAGTGGTGCAAAAAGCCGACACCAGCTTAATGCTTTGGAGTATTGACGAAATCATTGCACACGTATCTCAATTTTTTACTTTAAAGATTGGCGATATTTTGTTTACGGGAACCCCTTCGGGAGTGGCTGCTGTGGCAAAAAACGACAAATTAGAAGGGTTCATTTATGAGCAAAAAGCGTTTTCAATAACTGTAAAATAGATGCGAGCAGATATCATAACCATTGGAGATGAGATACTTATTGGGCAAATTGTGGACACTAATGCTGCTTTTCTTGGCAAAGCGCTTAACAAAATTGGGGTTGAGGTGCGCCAAATACGTTCTATTTCGGATGAAAAGACGGCGATATTAGAAGCCTTCAGCGAAGCCCAAAACAGTGTAGATTTAG
>JAACDD010000035.1 GCA_009937085.1 Bacteroidota bacterium | reverse complement strand
ACTCAAAATCGACGCAATGGCCTCAACAGCACCAGCCGCACCAAGCAGGTGGCCCGTCATGGATTTCGTAGAATTGATATTCATTGAATATAAATGTTCACCAAACACTTTTTTTAGCGCTTTGGTTTCGGCCACGTCGCCAAGAGGTGTAGATGTTCCATGCATATTGATGGCATCGATATCTGTTGCAGTAACGCCAGCATCTGCCAAGCAGTTTTCCATTACGCTTGTTGCCCCTAATCCTTCGGGATGCGGAGCTGTAATATGATATGCGTCTGCAGATAAACCTCCTCCTGTGAGTTCGGCATAAATGGTTGCGCCGCGCGCCTGTGCGTGTTCTAAGCTTTCTAAAATTAGCGCTCCTGAACCTTCGCCCATTACAAACCCGTCACGCTCTTTGTCAAAAGGCCTTGACGCAGTTTTAGGGTCATCGTTTCGCGTTGACAATGCTTGAAGCGCATTAAAACCAGCGATGCTTGCTTTGGCAACGCCAGCTTCTGACCCACCCGTAACCATAACGTTGGCATAGCCCAAACGAATATAGTTTAGCGCATCAATAATGGCATTTGCAGCGGAAGCACAAGCCGAAACGGTTGCAAAATTTGGCCCCCTAAAGCCGTACTTGATCGAAATCATTCCAGGCGCAATGTCTGCAATCATTTTCGGGATAAAGAACGGATTGAAGCGAGGGATTTCATTACCAGCAGCAAAATTCAGCACTTCGTTTTGGAAAGTTTCTAACCCGCCAATACCAGAGCCCCAAATCACACCTACTTTAGACTTATCAACAGCGTCTAGATCTAGTCCAGCATCTTGGATCGCTTCACCTGAAGCTACCATGGCATACTGCGTAAAACGATCCATTTTACGCGCTTCTTTTCTATCAAAATGCGCTAGCGGGTCGAAGTCTTTGACCTCGCACGCAAATTGAGTTTTGAATTTAGATGCGTCGAAATAGGTAATGGGAGCTGCACCGCTTGTTCCTGCCACAAGAGCATTCCAATATGCATCTTTGGTATTTCCAATTGGGGTTAAAGCTCCAATTCCAGTTACGACAACGCGTCGCCTAAGCATGAAAAATGATTATTTACTTCCTTCTATATATTGAACGGCTTGACCAACAGTCGCAATGTTTTCTGCTTGATCATCAGGAATTTGAATATCAAATTCCTTTTCGAACTCCATAATAAGTTCTACAGTATCTAATGAGTCTGCGCCCAAATCGTTTGTAAAGCTAGCTTCAGTAACTACTTCATTTTCGTCAACTCCTAGTTTATCTACAATAATGGCTTTTACACGTGATGCAATATCAGACATAATTTTGGTTTTTATATTTCGGACAAAAATAGAAAAACTTTATTGTTCACGCATTTTTATTTAAAAATATTGCATTCTAATGCGGTTAATCGAATACAAGGATAAATGCGTAATTTTGTCAAAAATCTTAAAATCCTTGAAAACGATTGTTGTTTTCGCTTCTGGCTCTGGCACAAATGCCGAAAAAATTATGTCTTATTTTGCGGAGGTTGAAAACGTCTCGGTAAGCAAAATATACACAAACAACCCTAAAGCAGGGGTGATTAATCGCGCATCGAATCTCGGAGTAACAACTCGTGTTTTTGACCGAATTGCTTTCGAACAGGAAGTACTAGTAGAGTTACAAGAGCAAAATCCGGCATTGATTGTCTTAGCTGGATTTTTGTGGAAAATACCACAGAAGTATATCGAGACATTTCCAAATAAAATCATCAATATTCACCCAGCACTTTTACCAAAGTATGGCGGAAAAGGGATGTACGGAGCACATGTTTTTCAGGCAATTGTGGCAAATAACGAACAAGAAACAGGCATTTCTATTCATTATGTAAATGAGCATTACGATGAAGGGGCGATTATTTTTCAAGCCAAAACAACGGTAGCGCCCTCCGATACGGCAAATGAAGTAGCGCAAAAAACGCATTCGCTGGAGCACGCACACTTTGCACCGCAGATACATCAATTGCTACAAAACGGATGAAACAAGTTCACTTATATACGGATGGCGCAGCAAGCGGAAACCCGGGTCCTGGCGGGTACGGGCTGCTATTGGAGCTACCAGGAACGCCTTATAAAAAAGAGTTTTCAGAAGGATTTGAACACACCACAAACAATCGCATGGAGCTTTTGGCAGTAATTGTAGGACTTGAATTGCTAAAAGAATCCCCTTTGGAGGTTACGGTTTTTACAGATTCCAAATACGTTTGCGACGCTGTGGAAAAAAAGTGGGTGATACGCTGGGAACGGGAAGGATTCAAAAAGCAAAAAAACCAAGATTTGTGGTTGCGATTTCTTAAAATTTATCGAAAACATCAAGTACAAATAAAGTGGATCAAAGGACACAATCAACATCCACAAAACGAACGCTGTGACAAGTTAGCGGTAGCCGCTTCCAAACAGCAAAACAAAAAACAAGACACGGGATATATAACAAGCACAACATGAAAAACAACAAATTGGTAATCGTAGGTACGATGGCTTTTGATGAGATAATTACGCCAACTGCCGAATCGGGTAAAATTTTAGGTGGTGCAGCTACATATATTGGCTTAGCAGCAGCATTTGCTGACGCTGACATTGCGGCCGTTTCAGTAGTAGGAGAAGATTTTTTGCAAGAGCACCTGAATTTGCTAACGGATAGAGGCATCGATATTTCGGGAGTAGAGCAAGTAAGCGGAGGAAAGTCGTTTTACTGGAAAGGTAAATATCATGACAACATGAATAAGCGCGATACGCTTGACACGCAACTCAACGTATTGGCAGATTTTAATCCAATTGTGCCTGAAAAGTATCGAGATGCTTCGATAGTTATGCTTGGAAACTTAGATCCAAATGTGCAACAAAAAGTTTTGGATCAGCTTGCGCCAAATCCAAACCGAACGGTTCTTTTGGACACCATGAATTTTTGGATGGATTTGCAACTGAACACGTTACTAAACGTTATTAAGCAAGTAGATATCATCACTATTAACGACGAAGAGGCGCTTCAGTTAAGCGGGGAAGCCAATTTAGTTTTGGCGGCAAAAGCCATTCATAAAATGGGGCCGGCTTATGTTATTATTAAAAAAGGGGAACACGGCGCATTACTATTCTATAAAGACCAACCTTTCTTTGCACCCGCCCTTCCTTTAGAAAAAGTTGTTGATCCAACAGGCGCAGGCGATAGTTTTGCAGGTGGGCTCTCGGGCTATTTGGCAGCACAGCAAACGACCAACGCAACCACCATTAAGGCGGGGATATTGCAAGGTACAGCAGCGGCATCTCTTTGTGTTGGCACTATGGGAACATCAGGTTTAGTACAATCAAGTAAAGAAGATTTTTTCGCGCAACTTCAAAAATTAGAACGCTTGCGAACTATAACCCTATAAGCAATGAAACTACCATTAATTTTGTTTAATTTTGTGCAATGAGTGATGCTATCAAGCACGAATGTGGAATAGCCCTAGTTAGGCTACTGAAACCCCTAGATTATTATAAAGATAAATACGGAAGTTCATTCTATGGACTTCAAAAAATGTATTTAATGCTGGAAAAGCAGCACAACCGCGGACAAGACGGCGCGGGCTTTGCAAGTGTTAAGTTAGACATGGCGCCAGGCGAACGCTTTATGAGCCGGGTGCGTTCATCAGACCAGCAACCCATTAAAGATATTTTCGGAAAAATCAACCAACGCATCAATGGCGTTGAGGAATCACTCGAAAAGCCAGTTGTGTCACCAGAAGAATTAAAATCTGTTTTCCCATATGTGGGTGAGGTAATGTTAGGGCATCTTAGGTACGGCACTTTTGGAAAAAACACCATAGAGAGTGTTCACCCTTTTTTACGCCAAAACAATTGGATGCATCGTAACCTAATCGTTGCAGGTAATTTTAACCTTACCAACGTAAATGAACTCTTTGACAATTTGGTCACGCTAGGACAACATCCAAAAGAGAAAGCGGACACCATTACAATAATGGAAAAAATAGGTCACTTTTTGGACGATTCGGTTTCAAAACTGTACAAAAAATTAAAGGTTGAAGGGTTCGATAAGCAAGGGGCATCTCCCGAAATAGCGAGTCGGTTAAACATTGGAAAAATTTTACGCAGAGCCTCCAAAAACTGGGACGGCGGCTATGTTATTGGCGGCATGCTAGGCCACGGAGATTCATTTGTTTTTCGCGATCCTGCGGGAATACGCCCAGCATTTTATTATCAAGACGATGAAGTTGTTGTGGTTGCTTCTGAGCGCCCAGCAATTCAAACGGTTTTCAATGTGCCTATTGACAAAGTAAAAGAAGTTGAGCCAGGCAATGCGATTATTATTAAGAAGTCAGGAAAGGTTATTCACGAAGAAATCAATACGCCGACAGAACGTCGCGCTTGCTCGTTTGAACGCATTTATTTTTCAAGAGGAAATGATGCCGACATCTATAAAGAACGCAAGGCATTAGGCCGATTGTTGTTTCCAAAAATTTACGAGTCTGTAAGCGGAGACTTACAAAACACGGTGTTTTCGTATATCCCAAATACGGCTGAAACATCCTTTTACGGCTTGGTACAACGCGTTCAGGATTTTATGTTAGAGGAATCCGAAACAGCAATATTGAATGAACCAAACCTATCGCCTAAGCGACTTAAGGAGTTGTTGTCGCCAAGACCGCGCATAGAAAAGGTTACCATTAAAGATGTTAAGCTTCGCACCTTTATTACTGAAGATAGCAGCAGAGACGATTTGGT